>JAUVKF010000011.1 GCA_030596395.1 Chlorobiota bacterium
CCTGATGAAAATGCTCAAAAGGTTGAAAAAACTTAGTTTAGAATATTATTTCTTCGCTCTCAGAAATGTTCTTTTTCCCAGGTTTCAAATTTGTTTGGTGAAAATCGAAAATAATGGCCTTTTTCAGGCTTGACTAATTAATTACTAATCCCTTAATTCTTTAGGCTTTTTAATTGTAAATGCACGGCTGATGTTGAAGCCGATGTGGATGTCACCATTCACCCATTTGCCAGTTGTACGGCCAATAAAATGTTGCTCGATGATACCTTCGGCATTGGTCGCATACAACTGAAAGACGTGCCCGCCGGTTTCAATATCTACTCCAATCGAAAAAGGATCGGTATATTGTTTACGGGTTTGTTTTGAAATTGTGTAGTAGTATTCAAGGTTTATACTTATTCGCTTGCTGATTTTAAACCTTCCGCCGGCTCCAATTGAAAAAACATCATTATCATCCTCTTTGGATTCGACCAGATTATAATGAATGTGTGCTGGCATGATTTGAATTGAAACACTGGGGCTGAATTTTCGGGCAATAAGCAACAAATTTGCATATGACATTCGGGATGTAAAGTAATTTTTCCGGTCAGGTTCCGACCATTTTAACGCGCTGATCCCCATACTCCCAAAATAATCAATCGACAAAGGCATCTTTCGTAAACCAGTACTTTGCCGGAGGATCTTAACTTTTACCCATCCATCATAAGTTTTCTGATATGAAGAACGTCCTATTCCAATGGCAAGCCAGTTGTTTATACCGTATTGAAACCCAAGCCTGGTATTGGCCTGGTCAAGCCCGAAAAAATCATACCAGCCACTGTTAACTGTTCCAAAGCGATGTTGAACATTAAAAATCAAATTACCGTTAAGTGGGTTTTCTACCGTTTGTCCAATCACCAGTATAGTTGTTTTAAAGGTAGCGTCAGTATATTCAATGGTTGGTTCTTCATCGGCAAACATATCCATCAAATCGTCTTCCTGGGCGATAATATTCAGTTGTAAGAAAAATAATGCTACAAAAAATAGTATTGATTTCAAGTTCATAAATATGCCGATTTAGGTCGTTATTATTTCTTGAGGTCTTTCAGTTTAATATCAATATTGATCTCGTTCTCTTCAGCAATTTTACCGGCCACTGCACCCGGTATGCTGATATCGTAATCGGCGATCAGGATATTGAACTTTGATTTTCCATGGATCACATTCGGTAAAACTTCAAAAGTTCCGGTTGAAGTAACTTTATTGGTAACTCCATGTATGGTTAAGTCACCCGAAATAGATGCTTCATAAGAACCCTTTTTACTAAAATCGATTGCATCAATATTAGTAACCTTTCCCTGGAAAGTGGCATTTGGAAATTTATCACTCTCCACATAATTTTCATTAAAATGTTCCTGCATCAATGCTTTTTCGAAAATGAACGATTTCATCAGCACTTTAAAAACAATGGCGCCTGTTTTGGTGTCAAGAGCAGCATTCACCTGTTTGTTGTGCGCTTCAATGGTTTCTAGCGGAGCTTCCGAGTGAAACCAGATGTGGCCTGTTTTTGTGATATATCGCTGTGCAAATGTTGAGGTTGCAAGCAATAAAAAGAGTATTGAAGTGGTGAGTTTTATTGTTTTCATGATATTTATTTTACTGAGTGATAAGTGAGCAATGTTCTAAAATTACATCTGTACCATTGTAGCCGGTACAATATCCCTTGATTGAAATATTCTCTGAAAGTTCAAGATTTGTCGTTCGATCATGGTAGTTTGGCAGCATGGTGCATCGTATCCCTTCATCACCAAACATTCCGCTGTTAAAAGCAAACACAACTATCACCGATGAATTGGTACTCTCAATTGACGAAGGAACCCCTTCTACCTGCAATACTTTATCCAGGTACTGGAGTGATTCTTCTGATCCATCGGAATAATGGTTGTAGCAAGCCTCAGCTGACAAGGTAAAGTCAGCCTCAGCTTTTTCATAATTGCGATGCGGTTTATTATAAACAAAAAACCAGATATAAACAACTGCCATAATCCCCAGAACAGCAAAGACTCCTCCAATCTTAAATATTTTTTCCATAAGCGTAAGAATCTATTTTAGTCAATACATTAATCTTTTTAGTGCTTAGTTGTTTGGGGTACCTGCATTTATCCAGGTTTCAATTTTTTTGATATCACAATCAGCCAGTTTTCCGCCACCTTTAGGCATAGGCGACCATCCGTTTTCATGACGAATAGTGCCCAGCAGACTACCGTTTTTCACAGCAGCTACTATCTCATCATAATTTGATAATGATACATTTCCCGAAGGGAATCCGGCGTTATGGCAGCTGGTACAATTGTTTTCAATAATTGGCCATACAGTAACTGAATAAGTTACGTTGGTTGTGTCACAGGCGGGTGCCTGAGGGTATAATTCCTCAACATTATCGTAATAACATGAATGCAGCGAAAAAAAGAAGGCCAATAGTATCAGGGCCGAAAATAATCGTCTCATTAAAAAGCTTATTCTTTTGTTTTACAGGTGCTGATTCCAAATGGCATATAAAGCGGGCAAGAACTTACAAAACTGGTTAGCAAAAACACACCACCAACAATAAGTAAGATTATACCTAAGGTGCCGCCAATAATATTTGTAAAATAAAGTACAGCAATTACAGCTGCAATTAGTATCCGGATAATCCTGTCAACAGATCCCATATTTTTTTTCATAATAATAGTGTTTTAATAATTAATTTAATGATATTTCACTTTTGTCGTATATCTATTGATTTGCTTACAAAAATTTAAAAAAAGGTGAAAAACAATAAGTATCAGATTATAACTTTCATCAATTGTCCTGGGCCCCTTCTTCAATCCAAATGCGTATTGCAGCAAGTTCACATTCCGAAAGTTTGGGCAGGTTTTTTGGCATGGCAGTAAAACCGGCTTCATGATTGACTGATCCCCACAGGCGTCCATCATTGGCAACAACTACCACCTCCGTATAATTTCGTAGGAAAACATTACCTCCCGGGTTGTTTCCACTGTGACATCCGAAACATTTACCTTCAATAATTGGCCAAACATTTTCAGCATAAGTTACATTGGTGGTATCACATCCATTGTCACAGCTGTTATTCAGTGCCCCCTGCTCAATCCATATCCGTAATTTGTTGATTTGTTCAGCAGTTAAAGGCTCATTTGGCTCAGGAGGCATACGGTCTTGTGGCTCGTCTTCATTGATTACTTTAAACAATTTGCTGCCTTCCGGATCGTCAGGCATAATTTTTCCATTGTCAATTATCGATGCATAATCTACCAGAATAATGTCATCCTGCGGATTAACTGTCCCGTGGCAATCGGTTGTTGCACACGATGAAACGATAAGCGGGAGTATTTCGTTTTCAAAATAAACCGAATCCGGATCACAGGGATGATCATTTCCTCCACCGGGGTCTTCAAACGTGGTATCGTTAACCCATTTATTGATAATTAACAGGTCACAATCGTTGAGTTTGCCGGCAGGTGGCATGGGAGTATATCCTTGCTTATGGTTTATGACTCCAGCTAAAATTCCATTCTGAGCAAGAAATACAACAGTTTCGTAAGGTTTTAAATTAACACCACCATTGGCAGTTTGATCGTTGTGGCAACCATAACAATTTGCACTTAATATTGGGACAATTGAGGTATAAGAGATGCTTGTTGTATCGCAAAACTGCGGGTCAGGATCGGGATCGGGATCTGGGTCGGGTGTAGCCATGATCCCGGGATCGTGCTTGCATGATTCAATGATTAGAAATGTTGCAAAAGAAAGTATGAGCAGGCTGATCAAAGTTAATTTTCTGAATACCATTGTTTCCGGGTAGTGTTTGTGAAGACGCTAAAAATACGGACTATCTCCGCCTTTTATTTTCCGAATCAGAAAGTTTAACAGAAAATTAACAAATCGTATTTCATAAAACAACCAACTGTTCGCACATTAGCTTTTCGCTATATTTGCTACGCTAATGAACGATACAAATCATATACTTATTGTAAAATCGGATGGGAGCCGCGTTCCCTTTAGCCGGGGAAAATTAATTAAAGCCTTGCAAAATTCGGGGGCAGATCATGATCAGGCCAGCCAGGTTGTGAGCCAGGTTGAGCAACGAATTTACGATGGCATTCCTTCTAAAAAGATTTATCAATTTGCCTATTCATTACTCAAAAAGAAATCGTACCATGTTGCCGGGCGCTATCGCTTAAAAAAAGCCATTTTGGAATTAGGTCCATCGGGTTATCCCTTTGAAATTTTTGTTGGAAGACTTTTTGAATCGTTTGGTTACCATGTTAAGGTAGGCAAGCAGATTAAGGGTAAATGTGTAAAACACGAAGTAGATGTTGTAGCAACTAAACCGGGCGAACAAGTTATTGTTGAGTGTAAATTCCATGGCGACTACCGCAGTAAAACAAATGTGAAGGTACCATTATACATCAATTCGCGGTTTGAAGATATCAAGGCAAAATGGGCAGAAGATAATCAATATAAAGACCTGAATGTTAAAGGTTTTGTTGTAACCAATTCCAGGTTTACACTTGATGCAATACAGTATGCCGAATGTGCAGGCCTGGGATTGATATCATGGGATTATCCGAAAGAGGGGAGTTTAAAATATTATATTGATCGATCGGGCTTGTATCCGGTTACTTCACTTCATTCCTTAACCAGGGCACAAAAAAAACTTATTCTTGAAGAAGGTATTGTCCTTTGCTGTGAGTTAATTCGTCATGCCGATATCATGCGAAAGCATTCATTTAGCGAACAAGTTATTGCTAAAGTGCTAAAGGAAGCCGAAATTTTGGTGAAATAATATTAAATATTTATACACATGTCCTGGCAACAAGCCGTAATAAACCAACTTGAAACTGCATTGCATAAACCTATAGAATTGATTTCAACATCCCCGGTTGGAGGTGGTGATATTAATGATGCCTATAAATTTAATACCTCTGAAGGCAATTTCTTTGTCAAGAAAAATTCTGCCTCCCATTTTCCCCATATGTTTCAAAAAGAAGCACAAGGGTTAAAGATACTTGCCGATGCCGATGAAATACCGGTTCCGGAGGTGGTTACTTTCGGTGAGGAAGATGATGTTGCTTTCCTGGTATTGAAGTTCATTAAAAGCTCTGGCAAATCTGAAAACTTCTGGGATGATTTTGGTAAACGGCTTGCCAATCTTCATCAACACACAAATGATCATTTTGGCCTTGACCATGATAACTACATTGGAAGTTTACATCAATCGAATCGGAAACACGACAACTGGTCAGACTTTTTCAGGGAAGAACGGCTTGATTTCCAGGTGAAAATGGCGAGGGATCATGGAAATGCCGGAAGTGATACCGTAAGGGCTTTTGACAGATTCTATAGGAAATTGGATGAGATATTCCCGGTGGAGGCCCCATCTTTAATCCATGGGGACTTATGGGGCGGAAATTATATGGTTAATGAAAAAGGGGAAGCAATGATCATTGATCCCGCTGTATATTATGGCCATCGTGAAATGGATATGGGTATGTCAAAACTTTTCGGGGGGTTTTCTGCTGGATTTTGTGAGGTATATAACCAACAATACCCTCTTGAAAAAGGCTGGCAGGAAAGATTGGATTATTGCAATCTTTACCCGTTAATGGTTCATGTTAATTTATTCGGGGGAGGCTATTTAAACTCGGTAAAATCAATACTTCGTAACTTTCAATAACCGAAAAAAAGTCTAATTTTGAATTAAAATAGAAAGCATGAAGCGGCTTCTGCTAATATTAATAATAGCATTCTTTTCCCAAAACAGTTTTTCACAGGATTATTACCGAAGTTATGATCACCATGATATCATGATCGGTTATGGCCAGTTTATTCCTGACCAGTTTAAGTCGGTAAAATCATCCATGCTTAACGACTTATATCCTGATAGGCGATATGTTAGGGACAACTATTCCAGTATTGGAACCATCTTCTTTACTTACAGACATATTTTCAAAAACGAATTGTTTATGTGGGGCATAACAGCCGGGATCAGTAATTCGAAAAGTGAAATTTACAATGTGGGCCAGTTTGAAGGTGAATTAAAGCGACAGTTTTATACGGTTGCCATTGAATGGGAATATCGTTATGTAAACCAGGGGCCAGTGCAGGTTTACTCGGGTTTGGGGCTTGGTTTTACTTATGCTACCGAAACCTTAACACCGCCTTCCGAATCATCCAAGAGTGAAAGCGCGGGCAACATCAGCAATATTGCTTACCAGGTGAATGTCGCAGGGGTGAGGCTCGGTAAAAAATATGGAGGGTTCGTAGAGTTAGGCTATGGATACAAGGGTATCATAAACGTAGGCTTCTCCGTCCAGCTTTTCTAATTTTTCTCATGACTTTCCTCCATTCGCAGAACCTGCAATAGTCTGAATCAGGAATCCAACGAAACAAACAAATAGCACAACTACACTTCTCTCCGTCAGCTGACGGAGGAGATGCCCGTAGGGCAGAGGGGTTCTTACTTTCTCTATTAACTTTGTAAAATCAAAACTTACTTTCAATATAAAAGCACCGAAGTTGTTATTGGCGACCTGATCATTGGAGGCGATAACCCTATTCCTGTCCAGTCGATGACCAATGCCGATACACTTGATACAAAAGCAACAGTGGATCAGGTGATCAGACTGGCCGATACAGGATGCGATATTGTAAGGATTACAGCACCCGGAATCAAAGAAGCTGAGAATCTTTCAAATATAAAAAATGAACTGATCAAAAAAGGATATCAAATACCACTTGTCGCAGATATTCACTTTAATCCAAAAGCAGCAAATATAGCGGCACAAATTGTAGATAAAGTACGCATCAATCCTGGAAATTATGTGGATCGTAATCGCGGGAAAATTGATTGGTCAGTATCTGAAATTAAAGAAGCGCAGGAAAGAATAGCTGAAAGGCTTTATCCGCTGATTGAGATTTGTAAAAAACACAATACAGCCATCAGAATTGGGACCAACCATGGCTCATTATCAGAACGTATCCTTTCAATGTATGGCAACACACCCGAAGGCATGGTTGAATCGGCCATGGAATTTGTTCGAATTGTTCACGGATTCGATTTCCATAATCTTGTATTATCTATGAAAGCAAGTAATTACCGGGCTATGACACGTGCCAACCTACTTTTGGTTGACAAAATGATCGATGAAGGTTTTTATTATCCAATTCATCTGGGAGTAACAGAAGCTGGCAATGGAGATGAGGCACGCATTAAATCAGCAGCGGGAATAGGCAGTCTGTTAGCAAGAGGAATTGGCGATACGATTCGTGTATCTCTTGCAGAAGATCCTGTAAATGAGATTCCGTTTGGCAAAAAACTGGTCGATACTTACGGGCGGAAAAAAGGATTGGCGGAACAAATATTAACCGAAACAACTTACCTGGAAATTGAATCGAATGAATCCTTAAAATCATTTTCAGGTGTGAGAAATCCTGTTGTGGCAGATGAAAAAACTGACGAAGCTGATCTGATTGCATCAAAGAACACGTTGCAAACAATTGACAGTAAAAATAAGCAGCTATACTTTAAGGAATTATTAGCAACAGAAGTAGAGAATGCAAACCCTGAAAGAACCATTTTTAAAAGGGATTATTCTGACGTTCAACCGGATGATTTAATACTCAGGTCAGCAGTTGATTTCGGGTTTTTATTATCCGAAACTATTCATGGCGGAATATGGCTCACTGTACCGGCGACTTCAGTCGCCGATGCGGAGATACAAGATAAATCCGTTAGGGCGACTGAAGTCGCCCCTACAGAGCTTTCTTTAAAATTATTACAAGCATTAGGCCTTCGTTATTCCAAAGCCGAGTTTGTTGCATGTCCTTCATGCGGCCGGACTAAATTCCATTTGTTTGAATCCTTCGAAAAAGTAAAAGAAAAAACAGCACATTTAAAAGGTTTAAAAATTGCTGTAATGGGTTGTGTCGTTAACGGACCCGGAGAAATGGCCGATGCTGATTATGGTTATGTTGGAGCCGGACCAGGAAAAGTAACCCTTTACAAAAACCGGGAACCGGTCGTAAAAAACATCGATGAAGAAAAGGCTGTTGATGCTTTGGTTGACCTCATTAAAGAAGGTGGTGATTGGAGCCAGTCTAAATAACACAAAATCAAATATTTTTCCTGATTTTCCTTGATTCTAAAGACTAATATTATCTACTTTTGTGAAATTTTTCACAATAAACAGATTTATTATGAAACTGTCTCATATTGAACATATTGGAATTGCAGTCAACAGCCTTGAAGAAAGCATTCCATATTATGAAAAAGTACTTGGTCTGAAATGTTATGCGATTGAAGAAGTAAAGGATCAAAAAGTGAAAACCGCCTTCTTCAAAATAGGTACTACAAAGATCGAATTACTTGAAAGTACAGATCCTGAAGGTCCGATCGGAAAATTCATTGAAAAGCGCGGACAGGGGATGCATCACATGGCTTTTGCAGTGGATGGAATTGAAAATGCGCTTCAGGAAGCGGAAGAAAAAGGCATTCGATTAATAGACAAAAATCCACGCAAAGGAGCCGAAGGCCTGGATATCGCTTTCCTTCATCCCAAATCCACATTTGGTGTACTTACCGAGTTCTGCGAAGACCGAAACAAATAAATAATGTTAAGGGTTAGGTGTTAAGTGTAGAAAGTTATTATTAAATACACTTAACTCCTAACTCTTCACTCTTAACTAATTACGACAATGACCATAGAAGACAATATCCAGCACCTCCTCGATAAACGTGAGGAAGCCAAACAGGGCGGTGGAGAGAAGCGAATTGAGTCACAGCATCGCAAAGGAAAATATACTGCTCGCGAACGAATCGAAATGCTGCTGGATGAAGGTAGTTTTGAGGAGTTCGACATGTTTGTTACCCATCACTCTACTGAATTTGGCCTTGATCGGCAAAGATATTTAACCGACGGGGTAGTAACCGGTCATGGCACTATTGATGGAAGGGTAGTTTATATATATGCCCAGGATTTCACCATTTTCGGCGGATCGCTTTCTGAAACTTTTGCCCAAAAAATTTGCAAGGTCATGGACCAGGCCATGAAGGTTGGGGCGCCGGTGATCGGCATTAATGATAGTGGAGGAGCAAGAATCCAGGAGGGCGTTAAAAGTCTTGCTGGCTATGCCGAG
This sequence comes from Chlorobiota bacterium, assembly GCA_030596395.1. GTDB lineage: Bacteria > Bacteroidota > Bacteroidia > Bacteroidales > F082 > JAADID01. Next base: position 9,178 of record JAUVKF010000011.1, read on the forward strand.
ATTTTTCAGCGGAACATTATGGCATCGGGGGTTATCCCTCAAATTTCAGCCATATTTGGCCCCTGTGCCGGAGGAGCTGTTTATTCTCCCGCGCTCACTGATTTTATCCTGATGAGCAAAGAGAACAGTTATATGTTTGTTACGGGGCCAAAGGTTGCGAAAACGGTTACAGGCGAAGACATTTCAACTGAAGAACTTGGAGGGCCGGATGTACATGGCAAAAAGTCAGGGGTAGCACATTTTATTGCTGAAGATGAAAAAGAAGGTTTGTTACTGATCAGGAAGTTATTGGAATATCTTCCTCAAAATAACCTCGAAGATCCTCCTGTTACGGAATGTGGCGATCCTATTGTAAGAAAAGAGGATGTGCTGAATGAGATCATTCCTGCTGAACCCAATCAACCCTACGATGTAAAGGACATCATACATTCGGTAGTTGATTGCAATGAATTCCTGGAAGTTCAACGTCATTATGCTCAAAACATCATCACCGGATTTGCAAAGTTCAATGGAATACCCGTTGGCATTGTTGCCAATCAGCCTAATTTCCTGGCAGGAGTGCTTGACATTAATGCATCCCGCAAAGCAGCCCGTTTTGTACGATTTTGTGATGCTTTCAATATACCCATAGTAACCCTGGTTGATGTGCCTGGCTTTCTTCCGGGAAGCGGTCAGGAATATGGAGGGATCATTATTCATGGAGCTAAATTGTTGTTTGCGTATGGAGAAGCAACAGTTCCGAAAATCACCATCACGCTTAGGAAATCGTACGGTGGTGCGCACGATGTAATGGGTAGCAAGCAGCTGAGAGGGGATATCAATTATGCATGGCCTTCTGCCGAAATTGCTGTTATGGGCCCTGAAGGCGCTATTGAAATACTGCATGGTAAAAGCATCAAAGGAATTGAGGATGAAGAAGAAAGGATAGAATTTATAAAAGAAAAAGAGAAGGAATATAAAGATAAGTTTACGAATCCGTATGAAGCGGCCAGCTATGGCTACATTGATGATGTAATTGAACCCAGGAATACCCGCTTTCGTGTAATCAGGGCATTGCAGGCACTGGCCTCTAAAAAGGACACCAACCCACTAAAAAAACATTCTAATATTCCACTTTAGAAGATCTTAGAAGCAAGACCTTAGACCTAAGACTTTGAGAAAATTAACAAATAGCACACCAAACTTCTCCCCTTTGCAAGGGGAGATGCCGGAGGCAGAGGGGTTTTCACTCCCCTGGTAAGGGGAGGTGGCCGGAGACCGGAGGGGTGATAAAGAACACCAAACTAAATAAATAGTTATGGAAAATATCTCACAAGGAATAAACATAGCGATCACAGGCTATATAATCGTTTTTATGGCGCTGGTTTTATTGTATTTAGTGTTTACTTTTTTATGGAAAGGTTTACTGTTCAAAACCAAAAGAAAACTTGCAAAATCAGGAAAAGTTATTGCCGATAATAAAGACCTTCACATAAGTGGTGAAGTAACAGCAGCCATCGCCATGGCCATTTACCTTTCGAGGGATTTGCACGATGAAGAAAGCGATGTGTTGACAATTAAAAGAATTTCTAAGACATATTCTCCCTGGAATTCAAAAATTTACGGAATGCGTAATTATAGAAAATAAAGACAATGAAAAAGTTCAAATTCACTATACGCGGTAACGATTATGAAGTGGAAATGTATTCGCTTGAAGATGGTATTGCCAAACTGGAAGTCAACGGGACACGCTATAAAGTTGAATTGCATAAAGAAGAGCGCACAACCAAAACACCTGTATTGGTAAGGCCTCCGGTTGCAACGCCAAAGGATGCTCATGTAATCAAGAAATCGGCTGAGGGACTCTTTAAAATTAAAGCCCCGCTTCCGGGTAACATACTTCAGGTTTTTGTAAAACCCGGCGACGAGGTTGCTAAAGGTGATAAATTATTGATGTATGAAGCCATGAAAATGGAGAATACGCTGTTATCGGAAAAAGACGGGAAAATAATATCCATTAAGGTCAATGGAGGCGACTCGGTAATACAGGAAGACGTGTTAATTGAAATGGAATTGAGCTAAATAAATCAAAAATGAATTACAAGCGTAAAGCACTCACTGTCTTCGCGATCATTTGTTTCCTCGGGCTGTTAAACCTGGTTTTTATCAATAACGGTTTATTTTCGCAGGAATTGGGTAGTATAACCGAAGCAACAGTAGGCTCCGATACTGATGATTCGCAAAGTATTGTTAGCGGGTTATATAAATTCTTCAGCTATACCGGTTTCAGGAACGCAACCCCGGGCCATTTGATCATGATAGTTGTGGGGTTGATTTTTATTTTCCTGGCCATCAGGTTCGATTACGAACCGCTATTGCTAATTCCTATCGGGACGGGGATTGTAATTGGTAATGTGCCATTTTTCCAGGATGGAGGTATTAACCTTCAGTTGGGAATCTACCAGGAAGGTAGTGTTTTAAATTATCTTTATTATGGGGTTGTAAAAGGCATTTATCCGTCTTTGATCTTTCTTGGTATTGGCGCCATGACAGATTTTTCTTCATTGATTTCAAACCCGCGACTAATGCTTCTTGGGGCTGCTGCGCAAGTGGGTATTTTTCTCACTTTCATAGGTGCATTATACCTCGGTTTCAACATGCCCGAAGCCGGGGCTATTGGTATTATCGGTGGGGCTGACGGCCCGACTGCTATCTTTCTTTCATCAAAACTGGCTAATGGCGGAATCATCAATGGCCTGCAAACCACAAACCTGATCGGGCCAATCGCGATAGCAGCATATTCGTATATGGCATTGGTGCCGGTTATTCAACCGCCAATTATGCGGTTATTGACCAATAAGCAAGAAAGAAGGATACGCATGAAACCCCCAAGATCGGTAAGCAAACTGGAGAAAATTATCTTTCCAATTGTTGCTTTGATACTTACCACTTTTATTTCGCCAGGCGCCTTGCCACTTTTGGGTATGTTATTCTTTGGTAATTTGCTCAAAGAAAGTGGTGTAACCAAACGCCTTGCCGATACCGCCCGAACATCTTTGGTCGATATCGTAACTATATTGTTGGGATTAACAGTAGGTGCATCAACACAGGCCGACGTATTTTTGACCAACGAGTCAATACTTATTTTCATACTTGGCGCACTATCATTTATTGTTGCAACTGCCGGCGGGTTGATTTTTGCCAGGATAATGAACCTTTTTCTTAGCAATGAAAATAAAATTAACCCACTGGTTGGGGCTGCAGGTGTTTCTGCGGTGCCCGACAGTGCCCGGGTTGTGCAAAATGAAGGTCTTAAAGCTGACCCAACCAATCATTTATTGATGCATGCTATGGCTCCTAACGTGTCAGGGGTTATTGGCTCAGCGGTAGCAGCGGGTATAATGATGAGTTTCCTGATGTAAAACCGAAACCTTAATATAGTTTTCCTGTTTTATTAATTTTGAAAATTCTTCAACAATAGCTAAAGTAAAATTAATTTAAGCATAGTTGTTGATCAATTGCACATCTGAATATTACGTTGGTGATAATCTGGAGTATTGGAATAATGGAAAAGAAATAATTATTTTTTGCATGCAATACTCCATCACTCCATTTTCAATATGGATTTCTTTGCCTAATATTCATGTATGCAAAATAATATTATTTTTCTATTATCGAAATCATGATTGCTTATGTTAACAATTGGAATTGCAGGAGGAAGTGGCTCGGGTAAAACCACAGTAGTGAAAAAAATTGTTGAAGCACTGCCCGAAGATGCTGTTGCTGTTGTACCGCAGGATGCTTACTATTTTGATAACGGGCACCTGTCGCAGGAAGAAAAACTAAAGATCAATTTCGACCATCCCAATTCCATTGAATGGCCGCTGTTGATTCAGCATTTAAAAAAAATGAAACTTGGTAAAACCATTCCCATGCCCAGGTATAATTATGTCACCTGTGCACGTGCAATAGATACGATCCCGGTACAGCCGAAAAAGGTAGTTATTGTTGAAGGAATATTACTAATGACACAACCTGAACTTAGAGATCGCCTTGACATTAAACTGTTTGTTGCTACTGATAGCGATGAAAGGCTGATAAGAATTATAAAGCGTGATATCATCGAAAGAGGGCGATCGTATAATGATGTATTGGAGCATTATAAAATTTATGTTAAGCCCATGCACCAGCAATTCATTGAACCTTCAAAGCAGTTTGCTGATGTAATTATCCCGCAGGGCGGAAATAACAAAGTAGCTATTGAAATGGTTGTTTCCAGGATTAAAATGAACCTGCATATCTAGTAAGTTTTAAGGATTTATCCGATTTAAAGAAATTTCATCTCTGAAGCAATTCTTATCGTTACGCGGCCAATAAACAGGTACAATTTTTGCTTAAAATGTTTATTATCATTCCCAACGTTTAATTAATGAAAACGAAATTCGTTTTGCTATTGTTTGGATTAATTGCAATCACCTCTTTCACAAGTTGTGAAAAGAAAGAAGAGGACACTTGTAGGATTATATTGTTAAAAGTGGATTATATGTCCTATACTTTTGAAGGAGGGCATGAGCAAACTTTATCAGAAAAACTTACCAGTGTTGATACTATACCAATCACTATTGATTTTGACCCTCCGGGAGACTTTGGTAATATTTCATTGTATTATAATCCTACTGGCGAATTAATCTTTGATGGTTCCATTGTATGGATGGGAACTGGAAAAATTAAGTATCCCAAAACTTTTAGAGATTCGCATAGATATATCAAGTTGAATGATTCAATAAGTTTACCGGACACCTCAAAAATTCAAAATATTGATAAGTATATCCATAGTATCCAATTAGATTACCCAAAAATTTGGGATTCAATAGATGATCTTTTAGTCGTTTCAGAATATTTGAAAAGTCACAAGAAAATTTATTTATTCCTTTATCAACCAAGCGTTGGCGTTGGTGATCCAAATACGTGGGACTGGTTTGTAATTATGAATAAATAAAACAGTCAACGTTATTCAGGTATGGTCAACCACGCAACCCGTAACCCGCAACCGTTTTTCTTGGTTTTTTCAGAACATTTTTTCAGAACCACCGTATACCGAAGCAGCTAACACAACTTGTTGATTTATAGCAGGCTAATAACAAGTATTTTAACACCTATTTCCTGTGAAATTAGCAACAAGTTCATTTGACGCGATGAGTCATGGTACTACTGGTTGTTTTAATTTATCTGATAGTTACAATCCTGCTAACTTTAATTGGAATTGGAAGACAAAATGAAGGACTGAAAATATTTTTGATCAGCTTGCTGTTAACGCCACTTGTAGGTGGTGGTTATATGCTTTTCAAAAAGAAAAACTATAAAAAAATCCAGTTTTATTATTGTTCTGAATGTGATTATATTTTCCCGGTAAAAATTAAACATTGTCCGATTTGTGAAGAAAAGGGGCAAAAGGTGAAATTGGTAAAATATAAAAGCCCTTTCAAAGTTTCTGAAAAAATACAGACCTCAAGTTTTGCATAAAAAAAGCCCTTTATCCGGGCTTTTCTTATTCAGTTTCTTTGCTTAAAAATTTATTCCTGCCTTTCTTTTTTCTCCAAAAAATGGCTTACAACAAGTCCGATTCCTCCAAATAAAAAGACCATTGAAAAATAAGTGGCTTCATCGTTTAAAGTTGTTAACTCTACCAGCAAAGACCCGAGTAGCAAGCCAATCGCCACACCAATAAATAATAAGCCAAATTTTAAGGCCAAAATATTGGTTTGTGTTTTTTGATCAAACAACGGTGCGTCTTTTCCTTTTTCTATTAATGCCATCCTTTCTTTTCTGCGGATAAGCAAATGAATGACTGCATAAGTGAAGCCAAAAACAATCACCATGATAAAAATGGGTTCTAATTCCATAATCTTGAATTTTTATTTGTTAAATATTACAGGGTTATGACGTGGCCGATTTCATTCGGTTACAAAAAATTTATAAATTTGTTCACTTAAACGATTCAAAATGTTGGTTTTATTGCAATTATCCCGCAAGAAAAACTTTCTTAATATTAAGAATAGAGACGACTATTGTTAATACTTCTCTTTGGATTTCTTTATTTGAAATCACCGTTTAATTTATTTTCGTTACATCAAAATCAACCATAATGAATTTACCCTTCGCCGAATCTTATAAAATTAAGATGGTTGAACCCATCAGAAAAAGTACTATTAAAGAAAGAGAAAGGTGGATCAAAGAAGCAAAGTACAATTTGTTCAACTTACACAGCGACCAGGTATTTATTGATCTGCTAACCGATTCAGGGACAGGTGCCATGAGCGACAGGCAATGGTCGGAGATGATGCTTGGCGATGAAAGCTATGCAGGGGCTTCGTCATACTTTAAGCTTAAAAATGCCATTACTGATATTACCGGTTTCCCATATTTTCTTCCAACGCACCAGGGCAGGGGTGCTGAAAACGTGCTGTTTTCTGCCATGATCAAGGAAGGAGATATTATTCCGGGAAATTCTCATTTCGATACAACCAAAGGCCATATTGAATTCAGAAAAGCTACTGCTGTAGATTGCACAATTGCCGAGGCTTTTGATACCAATATTGATCATCCTTTTAAAGGGGATATTGATTTGGAAAAACTTGAAAAAGTTCTTAAAGAATATCCAAAAGAAAGAATTCCACTGATCATTGTCACCGTTACATGTAACTCTTCGGGCGGGCAACCGGTTTCGCTCAAAAACATACGGGAAGTTAAGCAAATGGCTGAAAAATATGGAATTCCTGTATTTTTTGATTCAGCCCGTTTTGCTGAAAATGCCTACTTCATTAAAATGCGTGAAAATGCATATGCTGATAAGCCCATAAGGCATATTGTACATGAAATGTTCAAGTATGCCGACGGGATGACAATGAGCAGTAAAAAGGACGCAATCGTTAATATGGGTGGATTTATTGCCTTGAACGATAAACCTTTGTTTGACAAAGCGAGCATATATAATATTCTTTTCGAGGGATATATATCATATGGAGGTATGTCGGGAAGGGACATGAATGCCCTTGCTCAGGGCCTCTACGAAGGAACTGATTTTGACTACCTCGAAGCCAGGATCAAACAGGTTGAATACCTTGGTCAGATATTAAAGGATAATGGAATTCCTCTTCAGAATCCATTCGGCGGACATGCCATCTTTGTAAATGCCAGGGAGTTTTTACCTCATCTCCCAAAAGAAGAATTTGTAGCGCAAACCCTGGCCATTGAATTGTATATCGAAAGTGGTGTTAGGGGTGTTGAAATAGGAACCCTGCTGGCCGACAGGGATCCGGAAACAAGGGAAAATCGTTACCCCGAACTTGAGTTGTTACGCCTTACAATCCCCAGACGGGTATATTCGCGTAACCACATGGATTATATTGGGGCAGCATTGACCAATGTATATAAAAGGCGCGATCAGATTAAAAGAGGCTTTAAAATTGTAAAAGAAGCACCTATTTTACGTCATTTCACAGTTGAATTGGAAAGACGGTAGTAATACCAACTATAATTTCCAAACTAAGATCGAAATACTTTTTTTTGAAAAAACACTGTTTTATGGAAAGGTATTCTGTTATAACAGCGGTGTTTTTATACCAATTGTTATTCCTATTTTTGCAGCCCTAATTTTGTTTAATGGACCAAAGGAAAAAAGCGGGAAGATACCAGCGTTTGTATGATCAGATAAAAACACTGATTGAAAAAAGCAGCAACAATCCATTGTCGAATATGGCAACCATTGGGGCGGTGCTGCATCATAAAATGGATTACTTTTTCTGGACCGGTTTTTATATGTTGCAGGATGGTAAATTGCAGGTAGCCTCTTACCAGGGACCGTTGGCATGTATCGACCTTGCAAAAGACACAGGTGTCTGCTGGGCAGCAATCAATCAAAAACAAACGTTTGTTGTTCCCGATGTTGAAGCTTTTCCGGGCCATATTGCCTGCGACTCAAGGTCAAAATCAGAAATTGTGGTTCCGGTAAAAATCAACAAAGAAATTGTTGGGGTGCTGGATGTGGATAGTGCGGTGCTAAATTCGTTTGATGAAACTGATGCTGAATGGCTTGAGAAAATTGCTCAGCTTGTTTATTATAAATAATTTACATACAAATACTTGGAAAAAATAGTTGTCATATTGGTTCTTATTGCATTATCCGTTCAGGTGCTGCCGGTTGCGTTGGGAATTGATCCCAAAAATGGATTTATTTCACTCGGACATGGCTTAATTTTAATTGTGAGCCAGCTGCTGTTTTTATATGTTGGTTTTTTATTGGGAAACCGTTTCCTTCATCTGCTTGAAAACTATAAAGAAATAGTAATTTTCATGGGGCTTTTCTTAATTGGTGTGCGAATGATCATGGATGCATTCAAAATTAGGAAAGGTGAAAGAACCTATTTATTAGACAATACAACAACGCTAATTATGGCTTCTGTTGCGCAAGGAATAAATACCCTGCTTGCTGGATTAATACTTTCTTATATCTCCCTTACTATCAGCCAACTTATATTTGTTTTGTTAATCTCAACTTTTATAGTTACAGTTCTGGGCGTGTTGCTCAAAGCCAAGCAGTATTCATATACGCTATCGGCGCTGTTGTATTCTTTTTCAGGTATGATTATGCTTGTCTCATCAGTTTATCTTGGTTTTTTTAACTAAAATATCAAACCCGCCATGTTTAGATACTTACTTATGTTCAAAACCTTTGCAAAATCTCAAAAACCTGTCATTCTGATCCGTCAGCCGACGGAGAAGAATCCTTACGATTTGAATATTAACAATATAAAGATCCTTTACTTCGTTCAGGATGACAAAAGCAGGTGTTTTGCAAAGGTTTTGTTCTTGTTGCTTTTTCTGTCTGCATCCTTAATGTTAAATGCACAAATCCCTGATGGCTATTATGATGATGCTATTGGATTGACCGGTGATGAGTTAAAAACAGCCTTACATAATATTATCAAAGATCATGAAGAATACAGCTATAGTGACTTGCGTGATTTTATATTGAAAGAATCTGATGAAGATCCTGCGAATTCAAATAATGTGATATTGATTCATTCAGGGATATCCCGCTCAAAAAATAAATTCGGTGGTAATATCGGCGATTGGAACCGGGAGCATGTCTGGGCTAAATCGCATGGTGATTTTGGAACAGCACCGCCAGCCGGGTCTGATGCGCATCATATTCGGCCAGCCGACGTACAGGTCAACAGTACCCGCAGTAATCTTGATTTCGACAATGGAGGCTCCTCAGTTGCCAATTGCCCGGGATGTAAGGTTGATGGGGATTCGTTCGAAACCAGGGATAATGCTAAGGGCGATGTGGCCAGGATGATTTTTTACATGGCAGTAAGGTATGAAGGGGGCAATGGAGAACCCGATCTTGAAGTGGTTGATAAAGTAAATACCTATCCCGATCCTGAACATGGCAAACTTTCAACCCTGTTGGACTGGCACGCACAGGACCTTGTGGATGATTTTGAAATGAACCGCAACGAAGTAATCTACGGTTACCAGGAAAACCGCAACCCATTTGTTGACCACCCGGAGTTTGTTGAAGACATCTGGGGTGATCCTACCAATGTGAATACAACATTTGCATCAGCTATTTCTATTTACCCAAATCCTGCTGTTAACCATGTTTTTATCGAACATTCCCTAAGTATAATTTTGCATTATACGATATTTAATATGAACGGAAGCGCTATTAGCAATGGTTATATTAATGAAGGGAAAGCAACTATTAAATTCTCCGATGCCGTTCCCGGCATTTATGCTTTAATTTTGATGGACGAAAGCGGGAAACACCTGAAGCAGTACAAACTTGTGAAAACGAATAATTAGATGAATAAGCAGCCATTGATCAGAATAACCAAGGAATTCAAGTTTGAAATGGCCCATGCATTGAAAGGTTATGACGGGCCTTGTAAAAATATTCACGGGCATTCATATGCGCTGAATGTTACGGTAGCCGGACACCCGATATCTGACGAAAACAATCCGAAACTGGGCATGGTGATGGATTTCGGCGATCTGAAAAAAATTGTTAGAAAGGCTGTTGTAGATGAGTTTGACCATGCACTGGCACTTTATAACAAAATGCCTGCCGGCTTCATTGAAGAGATGAAACAGAATTTCGATCAGATTATATTGCTGAATTACCAACCCACCAGCGAACTGATGGTTGCTGACTTTGTCGAACGAATCAAAAGCTTATTACCTGATAACGTTACCCTGAAACATCTGCTACTTCGCGAAACAGTTACATCCTATGCAGAGTGGTTTGCTGATGAGAATTGAATTTAAAAAGTTCAGGGAACCATATTTATTTGAATCCATTCTGAATTAACCATCTGCCTGTTATTTGATTAACAGCTTTCCTACTTTTGTATCGAAACATTTAAATAAGTGAATATGAAAAAAATTAGCCTGTTTGTTGTAATGATGATTACCCTCATTAGCCTTAATTCCGTTGCCCAGGAAGAACTCTCGCCTTATTTTAAAGTAGCTGAATTGGATGGGAACATGGAGAAAGCCGCTGCACAGGTTTCTGAGGCAATTACTACCGGTGGGTTTGAAGTGATTGGTAAATATAATCCGGCAGAAAAATCCGAATTTCTTGTTATTTGTTTTACGAATAACAAACTTAAAAACTTAAGCCTGCAATTTAAGGATCGTGGTGCTTTGGCAAGTGTTTTAAAGGCTGCTTTGGTAAATGAAAATGGAAAAATAACATTAAGCATTTTGAATCCCGAATACATGTTTCTTGCGTATTGGGGTGAGCAATTAAGCGGGCAGGAAAAGCAGTTAACTGCAATGTCAGACAAAGTGAAAAACATATTCGCAGAACTTGGAAAACTTGAGCCTTTTGGTGGCTTTGAGGAAAAAGAAGATCTGCCCGATTATCATTATATGATGATGATGCCCTATTTCGACGATCCTGTTGAATTGAATGAGTTTTCTTCGTTTGAGGAAGGATTAAACACCATCCGTAAAAACCTTGAAGCAAAAACAGGCAATACGGTAAAGGTTTTCGAACAACTTTTCGAAGGAAAAGAAATAGCAGTATTTGGTGTTGGTCTTTGGGACAAAGAAGAAGGCGAAGCTGCTTTTTTGCCCATCATTGGCGAGAGCCATATTGCCAATTTACCTTATGAGATAATTCTCCAGGGAAAAGAAGCAACGATGTTGCATGGAAAATACCGCATCGCCATTTACTGGCCGGAGCTTACAATGGGAACCTTTATGAAAATCAATAGTACTCCGGGAAATATTGAGGATATGATGGAAGCGGTTTGTGGCGCTGATTAAAAAGTGTAAACCCGCTGGGTGGCTTGCACCCGGCTTGAGATTATTGTCTTATTTAATCAAACCCAGCCCTTCCAAAGCCGATTCATCGCTAGGTTGTATCAGCAATGCTTTGTTGAATAACACTTTGGCCTCGCGGAATTTCCCCAGCTTAAAATTGGTCCATGCCAGCATGATTACCGAATCATAATCAAAAGGGTAATGGTTAACAACATTCTCAAAATATTTTATAGCCGCCAGGTAATCTTCCCTTCCATAATATATAAGTCCCATCCTGTAGTTTACCCACGAATTTTCAGCATCCATTTCAAGAACCTGCTTGTAATGATTCTCCACTTGCCCCCAATTGCCCATTAACGAAAGCGGCAACACGATACCCATTCGGGCTTCGATTGAGAGGGGCCGTAACTGAATACATTTTCGGTAATAGGGCAACGACTCTGAAAAATTTCCTGACAGGTAGGTCAACCACCCCAGGCGCAGGTTAATTTCGTATGAGTCTTCATCATAAACAGCCTTTATCGTATTAATTGCCTTGGTGTATTCTCCCTCGGTTTCATACAAATACGATTGACTGAATGCTTCCTGTATTGTATTTTTATCCTGAGAAATGACTTGTACGGTAGATAGTACCGCGATAACAATCAATAACCTTTTTAAAATCTCCATTTTATTCCTCCAATAATATTATGTGTTTGATAATTTGTAGAATACGAATATAAAGTATTGTTCGCACCAGCAAAGTTTATGTATAAACCCGATTTATCATAAAACTGGTATTGTATATTTAGCGAAACGTGCTTGCTTACAAAAATATTAAGTTTTGCCCCGGCCATATAGTTTATTTTATCGGGCAGGTTATAAACTACAAGACCTTGCTTCATATTAACGTTTTTTAAGTCACCCAAAGTATATTCACCTTCAATCCAAATCATTTTTGCCAGTTGAATACCCAGTGATTGGCTGAAGATAATACGGCTTGCATCATGATCGAAACTTGCCTCAGGCTCATAAAAATAAATCAGGCATGTTTTACCATAGAACTTAAAATTACCAAATGGATAATATGTTGCCGACAATGAAGTTAAATACTGTTGATTTTCGTAAAATTTCGAAACTGTTCCACCCCAGTCGATAACTATATAATTCAAATCTTTTTGCAGATTGAAACCAGCCACCCAGTCCATAAACGTAGTATCATTGGCCGTAATCAGATAATCAAATTCTTCCTGTTTTATTGAATCAATCACCAGGAATGCCAAATGTTGTGTTGTGCTGAGGAACAACAAATTGGTAAAAATGTTTAACGACCAACCCTTGTTTAGTTGCAGTTTTCCATTGAGGTATGTCTCAACCTGCCTGATTGGGCTATCAAAATTTTGTTCAACTACCTCTTCGTTCAGTAAATACTGAAACCTTTTCCGTTTGTCAATATCTAGATAACTAACTGCTGCGTAAAGGCTAAATGATGGTGAAAAGTTTATCGAAGTGCCCAGGTTAAAATACATTTGATCTCCCATTAATAACTGCTCTCCATAGGTTGCAGTATCACCTGCCAGAAGATTTAGGGATCCGTTTTTCCGGTAATTATCAGATAAGGAATATCCTCCAAAAAAAGTAAGGTCATCAACTGTATTAATATTAATCTTTAGTTCATTTTTCTGATTATTGCTGAATTGATTGCTGAATTTGTATGCCATTGTTTTTTTTCCGGAATTAAACAGCGAAAAGTATCGGTATGATTTGGCTGTTTTATCATACTCGTTGAGTGCAAGCGCTTTGTTAAAGTCAGCAGTTGCTTTAAAATAATTCTCCAACTCAAATTCGGCAATACCTTTACGCATTCGCAGATAATAATAATCGACACCATTTTTCAATCCGAGTTTGCTTGTTTGAATCAACGACTTCCAATCTTTATTTATGTACTGTATGTATGTTAAAGAATCAATCGATTGATAATCAATTTTATTCTGTGCATTCAGCAGGATTGGAAAACAGAAAATAAAAACTAACAGAAACTTTTTGAATGTCATCACCCGGTTCAAGATTAAAATATTCTGACGGCTTTTATGGCCTTTGATTCGGAAGTTATTGAAAATTCTGAAACACCCTTTTCACCGATAAGGATATTAAAGTCGAGACCCGAATTATTCTTTTTATTTCCAAATCTGGCCGCAGATTTTAAAGTAATCTGTTTTGTTTCATTGTTGTTAAACGACTCATAAACCATTTCGTATTCCGCTTTTAGGAATTTAAAAAATGGAATACAAAAATCCTGAAGAAACAACTTGCTTTTATTGGGATAAATACTCAGGGGATAACTGTCCTTAATTATCATATTCGGGTAAAAGGCATGTATAACTTTGAAAGAAGACAGGAAGAAATAGAAAAGCAATGTGTTCTTTTTTCCTTGGTAATGTGTGAAGTAAAATGTGTTATCCAATTGTTTAAACCAAGCAATCGATCCGGTAATTTCACATTCAAAATAGGTATTGTTGTAAATATCGGATTCGACTTTCCATGATTGAGTTTGTTTATTACCTGATTCCTCAACCTCAAATTTAACAGTTTCACCGGGTACAAAATGGTATGCCTTCTTTAATAAATCATTGGTAGCAAGATTTGAAATAGACTGGTCAATTTTGGGATTGGCTGTTGTTTTTAAGGAAAAGGACTTATCCTTTTTTACAACGTAGGATGAAATAGGGTAATCGATGGTTTTTGATCCGATTGAAGGGTTCGACTGGAATTGAAAATGAATATGCGGAACCGGGCTCCGGCCCGAATTTCCACATGATCCGATAATTTCACCTTCTTTAACCTCTTGTCCGAACTTTATTTTAATACTGTCTTTTTTCAGGTGGCTGATTTGTGAATACAATTCGTCAGCATGTTTGATTACCACAGAATTACCCCAGTTTTTTTCAAGGTTCATATCACCAATGGCATTATCTTCAATCCCATCCTCAATCAACTCAACAACTCCATCTGCCGGTGCATTTACCGGTTTGTTAAAGCAATAATAATCGTTCAGGTTGTTGCCGCTTCCATCATATACTTTTCCGTCTTCATCAGCAATTTCAAAATCCCATGCATGTTGCCAATCTTCTTTATGTGTATGCTCTCCATCATGTGCCTGGGTAACTTTCCAGTCGCCCCAAAACGGGAGTTTCATGGCAATAACCGGTAATTTGCCGAAACGTTTTGAGTAGTTGTTATAACTGTATGCATGTTGCTCAGGCGAATATTGCTGAACCATAACCAATGCCGGTTTGTCAATATTCCGAAGCCTGAATTTTAATACATACACAAATAGAATTACGATTATATTAAATGGTAACGAAAAGACAGAAAGTCCGAAAAAAGAAAACAGATAAGCCGTGCTGCTCAGTGTTATCGCCACCAATGGTGTAAGTATAATGACCCACAATAGCGATTGCCTTGACGGAACTATGAAAAAGCCACCAATTGCAATGGACGTCAGAATATAATTAAACCCAATATAGCTGTATGTCAATTCACTGATATCGGCTCCGATAAGGTTGTAAAAATAGAAAGCGGCATAAAAACCGATAATCGAGAAAAGAAAAGCCAACCTTGAATAATATAGCAATCCGATAGCAATCAGGATGCCGGCAAACATATGATACTGAAAAAATATGGCGCTTAACGACTTAAAATATATCCTCAACGATTCGGGCATGTTAAGGTTGTTAAACCACTCATAGAGCCTGACCATCGTTAAACCACCAATGGCATACATATCATTCAGGTTGTAAATACCTCTTTCGCTGATGGCAAGTGCCGAATAACCTTTTGATGCTATAATTACCATCCAGATGCCAAAAAGGAATGGAACACTCAGGTAGGGAAGGCCATATTTACCCAGAACACCTTCGAGGCCAATTGTGAAAAATAAAGTTAAGATTGAGATGAAGAATACCACAAGATAAAACTCAAATCCCGGCTGATAATAAATACCGATTCCCAGGCCAACCATCAGGCTGTTAAAACCGTAAGCGCCTTCTTTTACTTTGTTCTTATCAAAACCAAGCAATACTGCAAAAGCGTTGCTGATGATTACAGACAAAACACCGGCTATGCCTGCGTAAATATCAAAGAAAGAAACCAGAAGTAAAATGCCGGCAAAAAAATAGCTTTTGGAAAAGAAAACTTGGGCATAACTACGGATAATACCGGTAAGTGCGTCAATCAGGATATTTTTGGTTTTTGCTTTCATCGACTATCCCAAAAATAACTTTTTAACTAACGACAGAGGTGTAAAGTCAAAATAATAATTGTGAACCCTGATGGAAGAGTTGTTCCCATGATAGATCTCTGAGCCGGGTTTGTCAGGTTCATCAAAATATAATAAGTGATCCGTTTCATCGATTACCTTCCTGCTATCTGCTAAAACATAAACAGGTTTTTTGGCGTGGTTCATTGTTGCAGAAATGGGGTATGTTCCAGCCTTATTCACAAATTGATCTTTTAGGATCAGGTCGGCGCCGAATACAGCAAAATCAATGTGTTTTATGAGATTCCCAATAGCATCTTCGTGAAATAGATTTGTTTCAATTCCAAGTTTTTGAATTGCTTCAGCCTGGATAATGCCTTCACCTGCCGGAGAGGAGTAAGTTTGCCAGATGACCGTTTTTGTTGAATTGCGGGAAATATGGGCGAAAAGGTTCAGTATGGCTGAACTGTTGCTATGAAGCAACACAGTCTTATTTTTGAATTCTATTTCACCTAATATTTGTTCACTGGCCTTATCCTTTGCTGATTTCCATTGGTTGATATAATTTCGTATAAATGATGAAACAACAATTCCATTAATGCGGTTGTGCCTCCTTCCAAATTCCTGTATAAATTCGTTGATAAAATGATGGAGTAATCCAAATTGAGGAAAGTAAACCAGGAGGTCTTTCAGCCACTTTGTAAGTTGATCAACATCAACAAACTCTTCTGTGGTGAGCCTCAATAATTGATTTTGGACAGTTTTGAGAATTGTGCCTGAGCCTGAAGTATTATCCTGTTTTATTTCATCAAATAAACTCATTGTCGGGTAACTACAAATCAAATTTTTTGAGATGATCAGGAACCTTTTCAAACTCAAGTATCCGGTCTAAATGTTCACGTTCGCGAATGATATTCACATTTCGTTTTTCATCAATCATCACAATCCGTGGCCGGAGTGTAATAAATTGCATCCATTGTGTCATATTGTACGCACCAACATACTGAATAACAACATGATCATCTTTATTCAACAGCGGAAGTGTAATATGTTCGCGCAGTACATCAATGTTCATGCACAGCGGGCCATATACCACCGTATCTTCAGTGTACTGGGTAAAGGGCTGCGCCGGTGTAATTGGATGCTCGTACCAGAATGAGGTAAATAACAGGTTTACACCAATATCCAGTATAGTAGATCTGCGACCGTCAGATAGCCTTTTATTTGAGATAACAGTTCCTAATAAAGATGCTGCATCATCAATTAGCGCCCGTCCGGTTTCAAGAATTAGCAATGGCAATTCGTCAGGTTTAAAATCGGCGTTAATCAAAGCCGTTGTAATGGCTTCGGCAAAGTCATCAATTGTTGGATTGGTATCCACTCCCGGCAGGTAACTTCCTTTTAACCTGTTTACCGAAGCGAATCCACCTCCCATGTCAATGTATTCAATCTGATGGTCATATTTAGTGCGGATTCCAATTGCCAGGTCGGCCAGTTTGGAAGCGGCTACACCATAAGCGATGGCCGATAACATAAAGGTGCCAATATGGGTATGCAAGCCCACGAGGGTCATTACATCCGAGCGCATGATCTTGTTCAAAACGGTCCATGCCTGTCCGTTTTCATAGTTAAAACCAAACCTGTCCCACATCGGGTAAACCCCTGTGTCCATATTAATACGGACAGCCACCTTAGCTTTTATTCCAAGTGCGTCAGCAGTCTCCTGAATCGTGTAATATTCATCAAGGTGATCAATATGGATCAGCGAGTTGTTTTGAATAGCTTTTTTAATGCTTTCAGGTGTTTTATCGGGCCCGTTGTAAATGATCTTACTTCCGTTAACACCATTGTGCAATGCTTTATCGTATTCAAAATCAGAGACAACCTCGGCCCATGAACCTTCCTGGTGAAAAGTACGGCACACAGCATCCAGATAGTTTGTTTTGTACGACCAGGCAAATTGAACCTTTGGATACCTGGTTTCAAAAGCTTTCCGGGCTTTACGGATATTGCTTCTGATCTTCTTCTCTGAGATCACAAACAAGGGTGATCCATGTTCACTGATCAGGTCTTTAACAGCTACCTCATCAATATGTGTTATTGGTATGAGATTTGGTTTTGCACCAAATTTGTTTGGAATCTTGCTTTCTAACCTTTTTATCAGCGGTCGTTCGTATTGTTGTTTTTCCATGTTAGGGTTATTTGTATTCACCGGACTGAAGTCCGGTGTAACTGAAATTCTATATTATATTAAAGTTCTCCGGTTGTTGATATTTTCTCAAATTCTTTCAAATCCACAATCATGTCCCACGAGTAGCGCACAAACATTTTGCCTGCATCGTATTTTGTGTAGGGCTTTACTTCATTGCCAAGGGCAAGATTAACCAGTGCTTCAGGTATATTTTGTCCGACACCAACCGCCAGGTATATCCAGGCAGGGATTCGCGGATTGATCTCCATCATATAAAAATCACCTTTATTATCTTTCATCAGTTCCAGTTCAAACCCACCACGCCATTTTGTGGACGAAATAAAACGGTCTGTTATTTCAAGGAGCTTTTTATCTGTTACTGCAATGCCACCCCAGCCTTTTCCAGAATCAGTGATATACTGTTTACGTATAGGAACAGCAGCAATAGTATTTCCTTTCCCATCCCCAAGCCCGGTGACATTAAATTCTGTACCATGGATAAACTCCTGTATAATTATCGGTAATCCCCATTTTGAGGAAATCCGGTTAAAAGCAATATTTACCTGTTCAAAATTATGCGCAACTGATGCTTCATAAAATTTTCCTTTTACCAAAATCGGCCACTTAAAGTCTTCTTCGAGTTCAGGCATCT
The DNA here is from genome assembly GCA_030596395.1 of Chlorobiota bacterium. Taxonomy (GTDB): domain Bacteria; phylum Bacteroidota; class Bacteroidia; order Bacteroidales; family F082; genus JAADID01. Next base: position 27,571 of record JAUVKF010000011.1, read on the forward strand.
TATCGAGTGAAAAAATGGCTTCACTTTTTGGGACTTTAATATTATATTTTTCTCCAAATTCAGGAAGATTTACCTTTTGCCTTTCTTCATATTGTTCAATTGTTGGCATAAAAAGGTGTATGCCCATTTTTTTAAGATCCGGTTCGAGCTTAATGAAGGAAAAAAGTTCTGCATCAAAGTTTGGGATGATCACATCCAACTTTTCAATATCATGAATTTCCCTTAATCTATTCATCAAATGATGTGTTCCTGTTGAAGGATAGGGGATGGTATATGACTTATCCACGATATCGTGCATGTAAATACCAGGTTCCAGGGCTTCATAAGAAAGGCCAATGATTTTGACGTCGAAAGATTTGGCTTCCTGTAATGCGCGAATCACCGGCACTCCCGGTCCAGGATTGTCGATCGCATTCAACGCAGTAACACCAATGGTATATTTAGCCTTCTCCATCGTCCTCCATTAGTGAAAAATGATTCAGCATTTCGATAAAATCGAGAAGGTCTTTTTCGATGGTAGAAGATTCCACATTGTAATGATCAACTACATATTCTGTAATCTTGTCGAAAGACTTGTCATCTTTCATCAAGCGGATGATTTCCATGCCCAACGGATTAACTGAGAAGGATTCGCCGGTAGTGGGATAGAACACAAAGCCGGAATCACTAACGGCAACATCTTTTTTAATATCCATATTTACATTTTTTTATGATGCAAGAATAAAACGGGATTAACGGGTAAATGTTATAAAATTATCTGAAGCTCATCAAAGATATGAATTGTCAAATAAAAGAACTCATAATACAACTATTGTACCGTGTCAGATGGTATTTACCCTAATTTTTTGAAGGATATATCAAAACTACTCCGCGTAAAAGTCAATCATATTCTGAATTGCCTTTGAGCACACCGGGCAAAAAACATTACCGTCAAAGGTTTTCATCATGCAGTCGATCATGGGGCGGTAAACACCTTTGGCTTCATAGCCCCCACCTTCAAAAACACCAATTTTTTTGTAATACTTTTCTTTATTTGGCGTAGGTATTGGAGTTCGTTTCTTAAGCATATGTTTCCATTTGCTATCAAAATCTACCAAAGTAGTCAGGTTGGGTTCCCAGGGTTCCACTTCCAGGTTGTAAAATTCATTATATCCTGTCTCGGAATTATAATACTCATCACCCAGCCCGGCAAAACCATGCCCGAATTCATGCACAATGATCTTTGCTGAAAACCCGTTTTTTGTTACACTCAGGCTGTATAGATTGTAAATTGCACCACCGCCGTATTTCTTGGTGTTTACTAAAATATAAATCTGGTCGTAAGGTGCATTGGCTGCCAGCGAACGGACACTTTTGTTGTCGTAAGTCATCAGGTAGCGCTCACTATTGAAGGTGTAAAAACTGGTGTTAAGAATTGTACTTTTCCAGGTTATTTTTTCTGGTATATCTGCTCCTGATTCTTCTGAAGGAGCAAGTATAGCCCTGATGTTGAACTTATCCCTGTTTTCGGTAAATGGTGCGAAAGAGAAAAGGCCTTCTTTAAACTTGGTACAGTCATCAATGAATTTTCCCATTTCTTCTGCTGTGTAGCCTTCCGGGAGTATTACAATATCTACTTTGTTTGCGGGATCACCGTTAACAATTACATCAAATGAAGGGTAAACAAGTGATTTGTCGCGTTTGATGAAATAATCAAATGGGTTTATGCGGTATTCAAATTTCTTTTCAAATTCACCACCCCTGTTACGGCTGTAAAATTCCACTCTTGTAAAATCCTTGGGAAAAGGAAACACTACTGATTCAGAAACAGTACGCCAGGTTTCCCTGGCTTCGTCACTGGTTTGCCACTCGCCAAAAAGTGTTGAATAACCGCGTGAGTAAATGAGTTCATTGGACTTTTCATCGTACACTTTAAAATAATACTTGCCATATTCGAGTGTATCAATCAGGTTTGTCTTTGAACCACCCCAATAAGGTTCAATAATCATCTCATCGTATGAATAGACCTCTTCTTTGTCGTTTCCGGTGTGATAATAATCCAGGCGCAGGGTTTTGTCCTGAAAATACTTGTTAAACTGTGCGTAGCTTCCTATTGATAGAAAGAGGATGAGGATCAAAAACCAATGTCTCATGATTGTAAAACCTTAATTTTTAAGAAAATGCAAATGTAAAGGAAAAAGGTAAATATCTTTGCAGAGTCTGGTTTAAAAGAAATATTGTAACCGACTGCATTTAATTGCGTCATAATAAGCGGATGAGGGAAGCTGACGAAATTATTATCGAACGTGTGATTAGTGGCGACAGGAATGCCTATGCTGTGATCGTTGACCGGTATAAGGACAAGGTTTACTCGTTGGTTTATGGTATTTTACGTGATGAGGAAAAGGCAAAGGAACTGGCTCAGGATGTGTTTGTAAGAACCTATTCAGCTTTAAAAAAATTTAGAAAGGAATCCAGTTTCTCGACATGGATTTACCGGATTGCTTACAATACGGCCATTTCAGAAACACGGAAAAATAAGAAAAGGGTACTTTCGTTTGATGATCAGTTAGAAAAATCATCATCAATGGATTTGTCGGAATCGTATAAAACAGAAGAGGAAGATAATTTGAAAAAAGCGCTTCTAAATCAGGCCATTGAGCAGCTACAGGCTGAAGAGCGTTTAATTTTGATGTTGTATTATTTTGAAGAGCAATCAATAGAAGAAATAAGCCGGTCGTCCGGTTTATCACAATCAAATATTAAGGTTAAACTGTTTCGACTGCGTAATAAACTCAAAGAGATCATGCTTCGGATTGGAAGGACTGAACTGGCGGTATATTAAAAAAAGAAAAGATCATGGAAAAAGAAGATCAACTAATCAAAGAACTAATCAAAGAGGGATTTTTAAAATCAGCTCCTGAGAACTTTACTGAAAATGTAATGATGGCTGTAGCCAAAACTGAGGAGAATAAAAAATCGGTATTTGATCTTTCTGTTTTGACTTTTTCGGTATTCGCATTTGCTGCCATTGGTTTATCTGCTGGTGTCATCTATTATTTTAACCCCGCTTTCGTCGGGGGAACTTTTGGTTTTTTCATTGATTTTTTTAAACAGGTATATTTTTCTTTTGCTGAGTTGTTTGATGGACAGATTAGTTGGGGTGTTGGTTTTGAATTAAATGGGATGATCCTGGGTGTAATATTAATTATGGCCGCTTTGCTGGTGTTCGATAACTTTTTAAGCAGGAGAAAAAGGTATTTTAATGTGTTTGTTTGATAGCCTCACCAATAAAATGTAATCATGTAAAGTCGCAGAAACGCAAAATCTGAGGTCACAATAGTTTCTCCACAAAATCCTGGACTTTACCTACCGGGATAATTTCAATCTTAGCTTGTTTTTTGTCTATTCCTTTTATGTTGTAACGGGAAATCATTATTCTTTCAAAACCAAGTTTTTCAGCTTCTGAAATACGGCTCTCAATCCTGCTGACTGCCCTTATCTCTCCGGATAATCCAACTTCCCCCGCGAAACAAATATTGTCGCTGATAGCCATATCTTCTGCCGAAGAAAGTACTGCCGCAACAACAGCAAGATCAATGGCAGGGTCATCAACCCTAATGCCTCCTGCAATATTTAAGAATACATCTTTGGTGCTCATTTTAAAACCGCTTCGTTTTTCGAGCACGGCAAGCAACATATTCATGCGCCGCAAATCGAAACCTGTTGATGAACGCTGAGGTGTGCCATATGCAGCCGGTCCAACCAGGGCCTGTGTTTCGATGAGCATGGGGCGTTGACCTTCAATCATGGCGGCGATGGCTACACCACTCATGTCCTCATCGCGCTGAGAAAGCAATAATTCACTGGGGTTTGATACCTCGCGAAGCCCGCCCGATTGCATTTCAAAAATGCCAAGTTCAGAGGTAGAACCAAAGCGGTTTTTTACTGATCGAAGAATGCGGAATCCATAATGCCGGTCACCTTCAAACTGCAAAACCGTATCCACCATGTGTTCCAGTAATTTTGGCCCGGCAAGGGAGCCATCTTTTGTAATATGGCCAATAAGTATAACAGGAATGTTGGTGGTTTTAGCGAATCGCTGCAATTCGCCGGCGGTTTCACGGATTTGAGAAATACTACCTGCAGATGATTCGAGGCTATCAGTATAAAGAGTTTGAATGGAGTCAATTATGATAATGTCAGGGCCCATTTCACCAATATGCCTGAAAATTTCTCCGGTAAAAGTTTCATTCAGAATGTAGCAATCGGGGTTATTGATCCCAATTCTGTCGGCCCTCATTTTTAATTGCTGGTTGCTTTCTTCGCCTGAGACATAAAGAATTTTACTTTTCGACATATTCAAGGCTACCTGGAGGAGTAATGTAGATTTACCAATACCGGGTTCGCCTCCAATCAGGACAATTGAACCAGGAACAATTCCGCCACCTAATACACGGTTCAATTCCTCAGACCGGGTATCAACCCGAGTTTCTTTTTCATAAGTGATTTCTTTTACAGGTGTTGGGATGCTTTTAAAATCCTCGGCCTGGTACTTTTTGTGTTTTTTATCGGGTTTGCTTATAACCTCTTCAACGTAGGTATTCCATTCGCCGCATGCCGGGCATTTACCCAACCATTTACTGGATTGGTTGCCGCAATTCTGACAAAAAAAGGTGGTTTTGGTTTTGGCCATGTTAAAATCTGTTGAACCAAAAATACTATAATTAATAAAATAAAATAGAGAAAAAAGTCCTTTGGAAAAAGATGAAAAATTAACCTTTTCTAATCTTCTCCTCAATAATTGTTGTGGAATATCCCGGCAGGAAATCAATGGTGACAACTTCACCACCTTTTGCTTTTACAATATCATAACCAACAATATCATCGGCTTTGTAGTCGCTGCCTTTTACCAGCACATCCGGCTGAATAATTTTGATCATTTCGTAAGGCGTTTCTTCATCGAAAAGTACAACTGCATCAACAAAATGTAAAGCCGCAACAATAGTGGAGCGAGACTTTTCATCGGTAATGGGTCTGCCTTCTTTTTTGATCTTTATAACACTTTCATCAGTGTTTACACCAACTATTAAAACATCCCCTTCATCTTTTGCTTTGCTCAGGTAATCTATGTGACCAAGATGTAACAGATCGAAACAACCGTTTGTCCAAACAATTTTCTTGTTAAAAAAACGCCATACGGCAAGCAGGTTAGCAAGTTTTTCTTTTGAAAGTATTTTCTTATCGATTATTTCCAGGTTTTTCATTGAGTGGTTTTTGTTTTCGTGAGTAGATTCCGATTAAAAGATACGACAATGCCCCCAAAGTTACGTTTAAAATGGTTTGACCTGCATGTGCAATAGTTGCGTACGACATGGCCGCATTGGCTTCAACAACATAAAGTTCAGTGAGAATTACTTTTGTGATGTAATGATAAGCACCAATACCACCCGGAACAGGAGCAACCATTCCAAGGCTTCCCAACGCCATTACCGTTGATCCATCAAGGAAGGACAGCGTACTGGTTTCAGGAAGCATCCGAAAAGGCAAATACACCATAACGATATAAAACAGCCAGATAATCAGCGTATAAAAAATGAACAATCCCTTCTGGCGCATTTTAATGATGGTTATTATACCGTTCCATAAACCATCAATAAATTCCCTGATTTTATCATAAAAACGAAACGTTTTAATTCTTGCTTTAAAATACCAGACGATATATCCGGTCAGTAAGAGAATAAGAACAATGACAACGGAGAAAATGATAATGCCGGTGATATTTGAAAAAACTTTGTTGATGAATGGTTCAATGATTTTGTAAACAAAACCACCTAATAAGTCGAGTTGAAAAATGACAATAAATAAAATTATTAGCACCAGGACAAAAAGGTCAAATACCCTTTCTGAGATGACAGTTCCGAATAAACTGTTAAATGGAATTTTTTCTTTTCGCGACAGCACGCCACACCTGGCAAATTCGCCCATGCGTGGAACAGCTGTATTAGCCATGTAACCAATCATCACTGAAAAAAATGTGCTGGATAGCCTTGTTTTATATCCAAGTGAATTGATGAGCAGATTCCATCGAAGTGAACGGACAATGTGCGAAAGAATGGCAAAAAACAAACCGAAAACCAGCCATCCATATTCGGCGTTCATGATATCTACCCACACCTCACTCAAGTCTAATTTTCTGAAACCCAGCCAGAGTAACAAAAACCCAATACCCAGGAAAAACAGGTATTGAAGAACTGAAACAAGGTTTTTGCCTGTCATCCCGATGGTTGTGGTTTTAAATTTGGTTATTTTTATCAGGGAATATTATGGCAGGTTTAAATGATTTTGCCTCTTCAAAATCAAGGCTGGCATAGGATACAATGATTACCAAATCGCCAACGGCAGCTTTACGGGCAGCAGCGCCATTGAGTGAAATACTGCCTGAACCTCGATCACCCTTGATCACATATGTAGTAAGCCGTTCACCATTGTTGATGTTTAATATATCAACTTTTTCGTTTTCTATCAGGTTGGCAGCATCCATCAGATCTTCATCAATAGCAATACTACCGATATAGTTGAGGTCGGCCTGGGTGATGGTGGCCCTGTGAATTTTAGATTTAATTACTTCAATGTTCATTGCCTTAATTATCTGGGGGACAAAATTATTAAATAATTCTTATATTATCGATCAACCTCACATTACCCAGTTGTACGGCCATAAATCCGCGTATTCCGGGGGCCTTGTTCCAGTTGATAACAGGCTGTAATTCCCTGTCATCAGCTATTTCAAAATATTCAAGTTCAAAGTGTGGCTGATCGGCAAATTGGTTTTGTAACCTGAATTTAATTTCTTCAGGTACCATTTCATTAATGTGAGATTTTGCATCATTAAGAGCCTGAAATATAAATGGAGCAATAGCCCTTTCTTCGGCTGTTAATCGCTCATTTCGGGAAGACATGGCCAAACCGTCTTTTTCTCTGACTGTAGGACAGGTAACTATTTGGACAGGGATATTTTCCATTTCAACCAGCTTTTTAATAATGGCCAGTTGCTGATAATCTTTTTCACCAAAATACGCTTTATCAGGCCCAATGATGTCGAAAAGTTTTTTTACAACAATGGCCACACCGTTAAAATGACCGGGTCGGAAAGCTCCTTCCATTACATTTTCCAGTTTTCCAAAATCATATTTATAATCAACAGTTTCAGGATACATTTCATTAACCTCTGGTGAGAAAAGAAGGTCACAATTTATTTCCTCAAGTGATTTTTTGTCTTTTTCCAGATCTCTTGGGTATTTCTTAAGGTCATCAGGATTATTAAATTGGATGGGGTTTACAAAAATACTGACAACAAGTACATCATTCTCTTTTTTTGCTCTTCTCATCAAATCAAGATGTCCATCGTGCAAAGCGCCCATGGTTGGCACAAAACCAATGGCTTTCCCCTCGTTTCTATATTGGTCAAGCGTTTTGACAGTGTCTGATATAGTTGAAAAAATATTCATTACTGCAAAATTAGCACTGTACAGATCTAAAAGCAAGCTGGATGAAGAATAGTTTATTGAAACAGGTATAATTACAATTTGGCTTTGTTTATAATTTTGGCCAAATCTTTTTCCAATGATTTTTTTGGGGTTTCAATAATACGCCCCAACTCTTTGCCGTTTTGCGAGATTATAAAAGTTGGAACCAGCACGATGTCAAGATGTTCAATATTGGTTACAAAAGCTATTTTTTTCCGGCTCACACCAATTACCGTCATTCGCTTTTCATTATATCCGGCCTTATCCAGTACTTTAAAAAAACGGGGAACCTGTATTCTGCTATCTGAACACCATGTGCCAAACACAACGGTAATGTCAACCAGGTTAATCTTGACCTTCATTTTTTCAATATATTTTTCCGAGGGCTCATAAACTTCATACTGGCTCTTGAAATACAAACCATATTCCCCTTGCTTGAGTCCGTTACGGTCGCATTTTCCAACCATTACATCTTTATTTAGATCCGGATCTTTGATAATAGTATTGAGATTTTGTGAAACTGCAATCTGAATCGAAAAAAGAAACAAAACCATGTAAAATACTGATGCTTTCATTTTTAACAGCTATTAATTACAACTGGCAAAAGTAGAACAATTCATTGAACAAAATCACTACATTTGGTGGACTTATAAAACAACAATTTTGGACTGGAATACCATACTCTTTGCATTCGGATTAACCTTATTCGCAGGCTTATCAACCGGAATAGGGAGTGCAATCGCCTTTTTTGCCAAAAGAACGAATACCAAGTTCCTGTCACTGGCTTTAGGTTTTTCGGCCGGTGTGATGATCTATGTGTCGTTTGTTGAGATCATTGTAAAAGCCCGCGATTCTATAATTCCGGAAGTGGGTGATGTTGCCGGTTATTGGTACACCACGGCAGCTTTTTTCGGTGGGATATTGTTTATTGCCATCATTGATAAATTTATCCCATCTGTTGAAAATCCCCATGAAATGCATAGTGTAGAGGAGATGGCTGATGAAAAAGCCATGAAGTCTGCTAAATTAATGCGGATGGGATTGTTTACGGCCCTTGCTATTGCCATTCATAATTTTCCTGAAGGACTTGCAACTTTTACTGCTGCTATAACCGAGCCAGCATTGGGTGTGGCCATCGCTGTGGCCATCGCCATTCATAATATCCCTGAAGGGATTGCGGTTTCGGTACCTGTTTATTATGCTACAGGAAGCAAGAAGAAAGCTTTCTGGCTCTCTTTTTTGTCGGGCCTTGCTGAGCCGGTAGGAGCATTAATCGGATACCTGATCTTAATGCCATTTATGAGTCCGGTAGTTTTCGGTGTTTTGTTTGCCGGAGTTGCAGGAATCATGGTCTTTATTTCAATGGATGAGTTGTTGCCTGCCGCAGAAGAATATGGTGAACACCATCTTTCTATTTATGGTCTGATTGCTGGTATGGCAGTTATGGCGCTGAGTTTATTGATGTTCCTATAAAACAAAAAATCCCGCAAATAGCGGGATTCCTCATGAAAATTATTAACGCTTAGTTTACACTAATCTCGCGTGTCAATTTTGCCTTTTCGTCTTTCGGTAATGTAATCATCAAAATGCCATCCGTGTAATCAGCTTTGATCTTTTCAGCCAAAATGGTTTTTGGTAACCTGAAAGAGCGGCTGAAGCTGCTGTAAACAAACTCCCTGCGTGTGTAGTTGTCTTTCTCTTCTTCTTTTTCTTCTTTTTGTTCTGTCGAGACGGTTAGTACCTGGTTGTCGAGATTGATCTTAAAATCGTTTTTCTTCATACCCGGAACAGCCATTTCCAATGTGAATTGCTTATCGTCTTCCTGGATGTTTACAGCCGGAGTATCACCACTATTTGTGGTTTCGTTGTTGTAGAATTCATTTTCAAAGTCACGGAAAAATCCGTGTCCGAAAGGTCTGTGATTAAATCTAATTAAGTTCATATTATTTCCTTTTTTAAAATTTATTTTTTAATTGATATCAAAACCAATAGTTCAATTACTATTCCATTGCCGAAAACAAATTTTATAAATGACATAATGGCTGTTTAGAAAGGTTAAGCCTGTCAAAATGACCGGATTACAAAATGTATATACCTATATTTCTGTAATTAGTTTTGTACCTTTGCGCTCCTTAAATGAGTCAGCATTGGATAAGATAGTTAACAGTTTACGACCACAACGAATCATCTGGCCAATATTAATTGGTGTAGCGGTTAGTTTGACCATGCTGATCAACAAATTCGACAAAGACACCTTCTCCTTTCTGGAGTTTACCTGGCGCACTTTCTATTATATTTTTCTTGCATCATTGATGATGGTCGTCCGTGATGTTGCATATATGTATCGTATTATCATCCTCACCGGCAACAGGATGACCTGGAAACAGGCTTTTAGTATCATTATGTTATGGGAATTCAGTTCAGCTGTTTCTCCATCAATTGTAGGTGGTACCGGACCTGCTATTTTTATTTTACACAAAGAGGGAATAACAGTAGGTAACAGCACTGCGGTTGTTTTAACTGCCATTTTTCTGGATGAATTGTTTTTCATCATTTCGGTTCCTGTTGTTTATGCAATCTATGGGAGTAATATTTTCCCTCCCGAGTCAGTAAAAATTGACGAAATCATCTTTGCCTTTTATTTTGGGTATGCAATTATCCTGATTTATACTTTATTTCTTGCATACGCCCTCTTTGTCAACCCGCAGATGTTCAAATCGTTTATCTCGTGGGTTTTTCTTTTTCCAATTCTTGTCAGGTGGCGGATGCGTGCACGTAAGTCAGCAAACCAACTAATCCGTACTTCCCGGGTTATACGCAGGAAACCATTTATGTATTGGTTTAAAAGCATGATGGCAACCATTTTTTCCTGGACGGGCAGGTATTGGGTTGTCAATTTTATGCTGATGGCTTTCTTTTCTGAAAAATATAGTTTTTCAGACCAGTTTCTGATCTACGGCCGACAATTAAGTATGTGGATCATTTTGCTGGTTAGCCCTACACCAGGCGGTAGTGGAGTTGCAGAATTTGTATTTTCTGATTTTCTGGGTGATTTCATACCCAATGCTTCCTGGTATGCCCCTCTGGCTATATTTTGGAGATTAATCACCTACTATCCATACCTATTTATAGGGGCAATTTTATTGCCCATATGGGTAAAAAGGGTTTTTAGAAAAGAAAAATCTTATAAAGAGATTAAGTAGAAAAAGTAATCGAATAATTATCCGCAATAAAAGAACCTGTTAACCAGATCCATTACTTTATTATCGTCGTTTTGAATTTTGGAAATAAGGCCTTTATCATTGTGCGATTTCAAGAAATCGGCCAGGCTTTGTAATACACTCTCCGGAAATACATTATACTTTTTATATACTTCCATCTGTTTGATTAACTGGTCTGCTGATTCAACACACGAAGCCGGCAATTGTGCCAGGCTGGCTTGCTTTTCTCTATGTTCTTCATCAAAAATATTAATGTCAACATACGTCTTTTCCGCAACTTTCAATGCATCCTTTATTTCAAACCCATGACGCGCAGCAACCGTAAGTCCGGCAAGTAAAAGATAAATGTCGGAAGAACCATCCGGACAACGGAATTCAACTGTTTGCTTATCCGATAGGTCAATAATATCACCGCTTTCCTGAGGATTTACTGAATGGATCATGTTGGTTGGTGTTGACCATCCCAAAGGAACGCGGACTAACACCGAACGGTTACGATCTCCCCAACAAATATTGGTAGGGGCTTCCTGGTGTGGAACCAACCTGAAATATGAAGTGGGGTTAGTGTTGCCAAATGCAGTTAATGATGGAGCCAGCACCATATAACCGGCAATAGCCTTTTTGGCTACATCACTTAATTCCCCGTTTTTTGTCATCTGGTTTTTGCCATCTTTCATTACACGTGTATGGATATGCAAACCACTTCCGGCTTTGCCAACGGTAATTTTTGGCGCAAAAGTTACCTTTACTCCATATTGGGCAGCCAGTGTCCTGACGATCCATTTAGCTTTGACCAGTTGGTCAGCTGAGTCTTCTACATTAGTTGGGAGAAATTCAATTTCATTTTGTTCGTACACAAAACCACCTTTGGTAAAATTACCTACTTCAGAATGTCCGTATTTGATTATACCCCCTGCTTCGGCAATTAATTTCATGGCATGCGTCCTGAAACCATCCCATTTTGAAAATGGTGATGACTCATGATAACCACGTTGATCATGTGTCTTAAAATGGCCATCATCCTCACTGATAATATAATATTCCAATTCACCCATGGTTTCATACTCAAAACCGGTTTTTTCTTTAAATGCATCATGGGCTTTCTTGAGGATATTTTCCGGTGCTCCTTCCAATGCATTTCCATCACGGTCGTAGTAGGAGCATAGAATATCAAGTGTAGGCACTTCAGCAAACGGATTAACGAATGCAGTTTTATAGCGTGGTATCACATATAAATCACTCGATCCTGATTCAACAAACGGGAACAAGCTTGAGCCATCAACCCTTTCGCCTGCAACCAGTATATTTTCAAGATGCTCACGGTTACTGATAACAAAATTTAAAGTCTTAAGCCTGCCATCCCAACCCGCATACCTGAAATTGATCATTTGAATGTCATGGTCTTCAATAAATCGGATCAAATCTTCCTTGGTAAGTTGTTCAGGATGTTTGTTCAGGTATTGAACAATCGGGTTCGGATTCATCGATATGGTGTTATTCATATGCTTTTGCAATTTGGGGAAACAAACTTACTAATTAAGTAGATTCTGTGAAAACCTGCATCATTCTTCCTATAATTTAGAATTAGACTTGATAAATAATCCTAAAATTGAATTACTGGCAAAAGAGATCAGTGAAAAACTGAAATAAGCTCCGGAGAATCCTTGAGGCCTATAAATTCTCTTTAAAGTAAATGGCAATCTTTTCGTAAAGATAAGCCCTGTCAATTCCCCGCATATTATGTCCATGGCCAGGAAATACGAAATAATCTACCTGTTTTTGTTTGGTGATGGCTTCTTGTAAAAATACAAGACTCTGCTGCCATACAACGGTTGGGTCCATGGTGCCTTGTATGATCATTAGTTTGCCATCAAGCCTGTCAATTTTATTGATTAGACTGGCATTTTCGTAACCTTCCGGATTGTCTTGTGGTGTATCCATATAGCGTTCACCGTACATCACTTCGTAATATTTCCAGTCGGTAACCGGGCCACCTGCAACACCCACCTTAAATACATCGGGATTTTTGAGCATCATCATAATTGTTAAAAAACCACCGTAACTCCAACCGTCCACACCAATCCGTTCAGGATCGACAAAAGGCAGCGATTTAAGATAGTTCACACCAACCATCTGGTCTTTAACTTCTACATCACCCGCATTACGAAAGATTGCCTGCTCAAAATCCCTTCCGCGGTTGGCAGAACCCCTGTTGTCAAGGGTAATCACAACAAAACCCTGTTGAGCTAAGTAATTGAGAAACAAACCTCCACCACCAAGCCACGAATCGGTTACAAGTTGAGCATGAGGCCCGCCATAAACATAAACAATAGCCGGATATTTTTTGGATTCATCAAAATTGATGGGTTTGATCAAACGATAATAGAGATCGGTACCATCTTCTGCTTTTAATGTTGAGATGGTTGTTTCACCCATATTATACTCCACCAGTGGATTCTGATCTTCTTTTACAACCCTTACCGTCTTTCCTTTGTTGTTCAGCAATTTAACTTCCCTGCTTACGTCTGTACTGCTGTACGAATCGAGGATATATTTGCCGCTTTTGCTGATGTTGGCCCGGTGTGTGCCATTGTCTTGCGATACACGAACAATTTCGCCACTTGTAAGATTGACGGAATAAATATCGTTTTGTAAAGGATTCTCTTTCGTGCCACTGAACCAGACTGTTTCTTTGCCAAAAAAACCAAGAAATTCAGTAACGGCCCACTTCCCATTTGTCAATTGTTTCAGCAACGCACCGTCTGAATCATGCAGATAAAGATGGTTGTAACCATCTCGCTCACTCAACCAGATAAACTGATTTGGATTTTCAGGCAGGAAATACATCGGTGTTTCAGGTTCAACATATTTGGGATGCATTTCTTCGAAAAGTGTTTTCACAAGTATTCCAATTGAAGTGTCATACTGATTCAGTTTCAGATGATTCTGGTCGCGGTTTAAAATGCCGATATAAATGTATTTTTCTTCAGGACCCCAGGTAACAGATGTAAGATACAGATCCTTAGGCTCGTCGGTTTTCATGTATATGGTAATATCATTAGCCAGATCATAAACACCCAGCGTTACCTGTTCGCTGGTTTCACCAGCCATGGGATACTTTGTATTTTCAACTGTACCAATGCGTTTGCTTACATCTACCAGCGGATAGTCAGTCACCATGGTTTCATCTTTCCTGTAAAAGGCAAGCTTGCTACCATTTGGCGACCAGAAAATACCACCGGTGATGCCAAACTCATTGCGGTGAACAGTTTGCCCGCATACAATACCGGGATCATCTTCAAATGTTATTTGTTTTACTTCCCCATCTTTAGTATAAAAAAGGTTGTTTTTAATCGTAAAAGCCACATTTGAAGAAGGTCTGTTGAATTCAATATTCCCGGCAGTATCCGGCACCTGGGTGATCTTTTTCAGTTCGTGTATCCTGAAATTGTATTCATAATAGGTATTACCCGATTTGAAATAACCGGCATCATCTTTATACAAATTAATTCGTGGTAAACGCTTCAACGAATCATCACCACCGGCTATCATACCGGTGTTTAACATATCGAGGTCAAACAAAAGCGTTTCAGTACCTCGTTTAGCCGTTACCTTGTAAATGGCATTTTCTTTCGCAAAAGCATATTGGTCACTATCACCAATCCATTGCAGTTGCGGGATGCTTGCAGGATAAATATCACGGTTCATGTAGATGGCATCCTGCAGGGTGAGGAGTTTTTCCTGTGCAGAGATTGAAAGAAAAACAAAAAGTAAAATAAACAGGGTGATGATGGGTTTTTTCATAGTTACTTCTTAATTTGATTTGTCATCCTGAATGTAACGTAGTGAAATGAGGGATCTCTGCCTAACTTTTTATATTTCACTTATATACTTTAGCGGAGATCCTTCGCTGTCGCTCAGGATGACAGTTTCTTTAATAATCGTCAAAATTAATTAAAGTGCTTAAATTGTATTGATCAAGCATTCTGTTTTTTAACAACTTCAGCAAATTCGCTGATTAATTCAGGCGCCTCTTCGAAACGATTACCTACTACTGCAACATCAGCTCCGGCTTCAAAAACGCCATTCAGTTTTGCAGCATTACGAATGCCACCACCAATGATCAAAGGGATTTCGATTGATTGTTTGACAAAAGTGATCATCTCTTCGGGTATGGTTGTTTCTGCTCCACTTCCGGCATCCATAAATATGATTTTCAAGCCCAGCATTTCACCGGCCATGGCCGTACAGGCAGCAATGTCCTTTTTGTCGTTGGGGATGGGGAAAGAGTTGCTCATATAAGAAACTGCTGTGGGCCTGCCGCTGTCAATAAGCATATAACCGGTGGAGATGGTTTCCAAACCCGAAAGTTTGATGTAAGGTGCAGCCAACACATGCATACCAATTAACATATCAGGATTCCGCCCTGAAATGAGTGAAAGAAAAAGCATGGCATCGGCGTTGCGGGCAATCTGATATGTATTTCCCGGAAATAAAACAACAGGGATATCACTGTTTTCTTTGAGTGTTTTTACACAATGAAAAAGCATATCGCTGGTCAGTAGACTTCCTCCAACAAATAGAAAATCCACCCCAGCTTTTTGTGCAATTTTAGCTGTTTTTTCCAGTTGTTCAGGCGATTGTTTATCGGGGTCAATAAGAACAGCCAGTTGCTTTTGACGCTTAAGAAAATGTTCGATGGTTTTCATATGGTTGCTTTTGGGCAAATTTAGGAAAAAATAATAGGGTTTGAATTCAAAAAAAAAGTGCGGATTTTAATATGATAAATTCAATTTTTTTAGATTGGATTACAAATCCAAGACACTTTACTTTCAGATTACAAATCTGAAAGAGCGCGAGCCCACTCAGCGGGATTTGGAGATTAAAACACCGCTTTAGCAATTTTCTGAATATTATCTGATTTACCCATTGTATAGTAATGTAGTACTGGAACTCCAAATTCCTTCAGCTCTTTCGATTGCTGAATAGCCCAATCAACACCAACCTGACGGACCTGTTTGTTGTCATCGCATTTAAGTATTTCTTTAACAAGGTCAGATGGTATGTCAACGTTAAAAGTTTTTGGAATGGATAAGAGTTGATCTCTGGTTGAAATGGGTTTCAGGCCGGGAATTATCGGAACTTCAATACCTTCCTTCCGGCAACGCTTAACGAAATCAAAATATTTTTGGTTATCGTAAAACATTTGTGTAACGATATAATGTGCCCCTGCTTCAACTTTCTTTTTCAGAAAATGCAGGTCGCTATCCAAATTGGGCGATTCACTATGTTTTTCAGGATATCCTGCAATACCAACACAAAAATTCATTGAGCGCGTGTTTAGTAATTCCTCATCAAGATAAATAGCTTTGTTGAGGTTGCTGATCTGTTTTACAAGTTCAACAGCATATACATTTCCATCCGGTTCAGGCACGAACTTTTTTGTACCTACCTGTGGGTCACCCCGAACAGCAAGCACATCATTGATTCCTAAAAACTGTAAATCAATAAGTGCGTTTTCGGTTTCTTCGCGGGTAAATCCGCCACAAATAATGTGCGGAACAATAGCGATCTTGTAAAAATACCTGATTGCAGCAGCAATACCAACTGTTCCGGGCCGTTTTCTCACCGTGTGCTTTTTCATCAATCCATTGGGCAGGTTTTCATAAACCACCTCTTGCTGGTGATATGTGATGTTGATGAAAGACGGGTTGAATTCAATCAGTGGATCAATGTTCTCCTGAATCGATTCAAAATCCTGGCCTTTCAACGGGGGCAACAATTCAAAAGAAAAGAGTGTTTTTTTTGCTTTGTCTATATGTTCGGTTACAGATTGTTCCATATTTGTTTGTCATAAGATTGATTAAAAAATTGTTTTTTAAACCAGATTTCAAATGCCGGATCTAAAAAACTTACAGAACCCCTAGTGTTGTCTACGATATCATTCTTTATAAGTACCGCTTTATTTTTAAGCACATTTCTCGGTGTGCCCAATTTATATTTCTGCATAACATCGGTACTTGTAAATTGAATCTCATTGGAAGCAACAGCTTTTAGCAAGTTAAGTTGTGTGGGACTCATGGTTTCTATCTCTTTTTGATAAAAAGGAGTATTCGCATTAATAACTTCAACGAGCGCTTTTTTTATTTCTGCAATGGTGGCATTTTTACCGGTTAAATTCAAAGTATACTGGGCAAGTTGTTGAACATACCACGGATGATTTTTCATCAATTTTGGGATTATTTCAGCATCCGTTTTTTCAATTACCTTTCCTGTTTTAACAAATCCACTGACTATAAAACGAATCCAGTCTTTCGTATTTATTTTGTCCAGAAGGATGATATCGCCAAAACGGTAAAACGGTTTTGACGGATTATTGAAGATCTCGGTCATCATGTGGCGTTTACTTCCATACAGGCAATAAGTAACGTGTTTTTGGCGCTGCCAGGTAGCCCTCATTTTTTTCTCAAATTCAAGGAACCCGGGATAAGAAGCAATATTCTGAAATTCATCGAGACAAATGATAAATTGAAAATTTTTCTTTTTGGCTATTACTTCGGGGAGGTTCAGAATTTCATCGGAATGGCTTTTCAACTCTTCCCATTCAAAACTTAAACTAAAATCCGAATACGGATCAACGCCAAAGCTCATTTTCGGAATTAATAGTTTGAAAAAGACCTTGCTGTTTTTTATCCATTCTTCCCATTTGTTTGATGAAACTTTAATGATTTCACGTGCAAAAGTTTCCAGAAAATCTTTTTCGGTATTCACAGAAAACAGATCAATGATTATTGTCCTGTGATCCTTATTTTTCCGGTTAATATCGTTTACAACTTTTTCGACTAAAGAGGATTTTCCCCATCTCCTGGGGGAAATAATCATTGTATTTATACCTTGAATAAGGTTGTTGTAGAGCTTTTTTATTTCTTTTTTTCTGTTTGTAAAAGCTTCAGAACTAACTGTATTTCCATAAATGAAAGGTGAATCAATCATTGTTTAAATTTATTATAATGATACTAACTGGTATAATACCTTTAGGTATAATACACAAAGGTATAAAGTTATTTATTCATCTTACGAAACGAATTTTATTTTTCAAACTTAAGCCAGATTTGCTGGCATAATTTTTCTAAGAAACTCAACAGTCACCCCTTTTCGCTTTGCGTAATCTTCCAGTTGGTCGGACAGCAGTTTACCAACATTGAAATATTGTGAATCAGGATGAGCGAAATAATAACCGCTTACCGAAGCTGCCGGGTACATGGCATAATTTTCAGTCAGTTTCACATCGATGTTTTCTTCAATATCAAGAAGGTCAAAAAGTTTTCTTTTTTCAGAATGTTCAGGACAGGCAGGATAACCCGGAGCAGGCCTGATGCCCCTGTACTTTTCCCGAAGGATATCAGTTAGTTCCAGGTTTTTATCTTTTGCATATCCCCAGTATTCTTTTCTTACCTGTAAGTGCAGAAGCTCGGCAAATGCTTCAGCAAGGCGGTCGGCTAAAACCTTCAGCATGATGGCGCTGTAATCATCATGGTCTTGTTCAAACCTCTTGATGTGTTTTTCTATTCCAATTCCGGTCGTAATCACAAAGGCTCCGATATAGTCTGTAACTCCGGATTCTATAGGTGCAATAAAATCAGACAAACATAGATTAGGTAAGTTTTCTGTTTTTTCTTCCTGGTTTCTAAGGAATTCAAAGGACACATTTTCTTCCGTTAGACTAACAACATCAATTGTTGAATTAGCCGGAAATATACCAAATGCGGCATTAGCAGTAAGCCATTTTTCTTTTACGATTATATCGAGCATTTTCTTGGCATCGTCAAACAACTTCCTGGCTTCTTCACCTTTTACCGGGTCATCGAAAATCGCCGGATATTTGCCATTTAGCTTCCAGGCATGGAAGAAGAAGGTCCAGTTGATATACTGCCTGATCTCGTCCAGTGGAAATTCAGTGATTACCTTTTTGCCCTGAAAATTTGGTGTTTTAATAAGGGTCTGGTTCCAATCTGGTTTAAAACTGTTTTTCCTGGCATCAGCCAAACTGATGTAGGCTTTATCTTTTCTTCCCCTTTCGTGTTTTTGCCTGAGGGAAGTATATTCTTCCTTCACATCATCTATAAAAGTATTCTTTTCAGGCGAAAGTAGTTTACTGGCCACGCCTATCACTTTTGATGCATCGCGCACATGCACGATTGGTTGGTCGTAATTAGGGTCAATTTTTACGGCTGTATGAATGGCTGAAGTTGTGGCACCTCCAATGAGTAATGGGATACCCATTTTTTTGCGAGTCATTTCTTTTGCAACATATACCATCTCTTCCAACGAAGGTGTAATCAAACCACTTAGACCCAAAATATCTGCATCTTCTTTTTCAACGACTTCCAGGATCTTTTCTGCCGGAACCATTACACCCAGATCGATTACCTCGTAATTGTTACAGGCTAAAACCACACCAACAATATTTTTACCAATATCGTGTACATCACCTTTCACTGTTGCCAATACGATTTTCCCAGCATTGCTTTGTCCTTCAGCTTTTTCGGCCTCAATGTAGGGAAGGAGACAGGATACTGCTTTTTTCATCACGCGGGCACTTTTTACCACCTGTGGCAGGAACATCTTTCCCGAACCAAAAAGGTCGCCTACTGTATTCATTCCATCCATCAGTGGTTGCTCGATGACATTAATGGCCTGCGGAAGTTTTTGTCGGGCTTCTTCCACATCTGCTTCAATAAAGTCAGTAATACCTCTGACTAATGCATGACTGAGCCTGGATTCAACAGGTTCTTTTCTCCATTCGTCTTCTTTCTCTTCGCGCTTGCTTCCTTCGTCTTTGATCTTATCAGCAAATACAAGCAATCGTTCAGTTGCATCTTTCCTGCGATTCAACACCACATCTTCAACAAGCGTTTTCAAATCGGGAGGTATCTCATCATAGATTTGCAACATGCCGGGGTTCACAATGCCCATGTCCATACCGGCTTTTATGGCATGATACAAAAAGACTGAATGAATAGCTTCCCGAACCGTATCATTTCCGCGAAAGGAAAAGGAGAGGTTGCTCACACCGCCACTAACTTTGACATAAGGGAGATTTTGTTTGATCCACTTTGTCGCTTTGATGAAATCAACAGCATAATTATTGTGCTCATCAATACCTGTCCCGATAGCAAGGATATTGGGATCGAAGATGATATCTTCAGGCGGGAACTGAACATTTTCGGTCAGTAGAAGATAAGCTCGTTTGCAAATTTCAATACGCCTTTCAAAAGATGCAGCCTGCCCTTTTTCATCAAATGCCATGATGACAACCGCCGCACCGTAATTCCTTATTTTTTTGGCATGTTCAATAAATTCTTCTTCTCCGTTTTTCAGGCTGATGGAATTCACGATACTTTTCCCCTGTACACATTTCAATCCGGCTTCAATCACTTCCCATTTTGAAGAGTCGATCATTATTGGAAGTCTGGATATTTCAGGTTCAGATGCCAGCATATTCAGAAATTTCACCATCTCATTTTTGGCATCCAGCATGCCATCATCGAGGTTTACATCGAGTATTTGTGCGCCACCCTCCACCTGGTGACGTGCCACGCTTAAAGCATCTTCATACTTACCTTCACGGATCAGGCGTGCAAATTTTCTTGATCCACTTACGTTTGTTCTTTCGCCAATATTGATGAAGTTTTTTTCTTTGTCAATTTTTAAAGGTTCAAGTCCGCTGATTTCGGTAACCGGCTTAATTTGAGGAATCCTTCTTGCATTGGATCTGGCGGCTATTTCTGCAATCTCACGAATATGGTCAGGGGTGGTTCCGCAGCAACCCCCAACAATGTTCACAAATTGATTTTCAGCGAAATCCATGATATGCAATCCCATTTGATGGGGTGTTTCATCGTACTCGCCAAACTGGTTGGGCAAACCGGCATTGGGATAAACACTTACATTAAATGGTGCAATGTTTGAAAGTTCCTCAAGGTAAGGCCTGATTTGTTCGGCACCCAAAGAGCAGTTTAAGCCAACGCTTAGTAAATCAATATGTGAAACGGAGGTAAAGAAAGCTTCCAATGTTTGACCCGATAAAGTTCTTCCGCTGGCATCAGCAATAGTTCCCGAAACCATCACAGCAATTTTTTCCCCCCTTTCTTCCATCAGATCATTGATCGCGTACAGGGCTGCTTTGCCATTCAATGTATCAAAAATGGTTTCAACCAATAAAATATCAGCCCCGCCTTCAAGTAACGCTTTGGCTTGCTCAAAGTAGTTTTCGCGCAGTTCATCAAAAGATACATTCCTAAAACCGGGGTCGTTTACTTCGGGTGACATGGAAGCAGTTTTATTGGTTGGCCCCATAGCGCCTGCTACAAAACGGGGTTTATCGGGATTCTGTTTTGTAAACTTATCAGCGGCTTGCTTAGCAATTTGTGCTGCTTTCAGATTGATTTCATATACGTAATTCTCAAGGGCATAATCGCTTTGCGATATTCTTGTTCCATTAAAGGTATTGGTTTCAATGATATCGGCACCTGCTTCGAGATAGGCTTCGTGTATTTCACGGATGATGTGTGGTTGGGTAATATTGAGAAGGTCGTTGTTGCCTTTCAGTAATTGCTGTACATCCTTAAACTGTTCTCCACGATGGTCTTCCTCTTCCAGTTTATACCGCTGGATCATCGTCCCCATTGCTCCATCAAGGACGAGGATGCGTTTTTCTAGTTCTTGTTTTATAGATGGTTTCATTTTTTCTTCGTCATTATCATTCTGATCCACCAGTTGGCGGAGAAGAATCTTTATGAATCATTTTAAAGATATTTCGCTGCGCTCAATATGACAAAATTAATGTCAATTAGTAATAATAAACCAATCATTAGTTAATATTCAATTTATCATTTCCCCGAACATACAGGGTTAGGTCTTGGCACCTTTTTCCTTCATGTGACGGAAAGGTTGCCAGGGCTTCGCAGAGCCTAATCTCTCCACCCTTCTTTATAAATCAAAAAGCCTCAGGAAAGAGGATTTGAATTATGAAACAAATGTAAACGATTTTTTAAAACCGCCGGTTTTCACTGATTAGGATACCAGCGAAATAACAAAATACTTTATAAAAATCATGTTTATCCGATAGCAAAACCTGTTTTTGATATTACCTTTATACTTCCATTTAGTGTTAAAATGCAAAACATTAACCAAATAGGCAGATTTTTCCAGATATTTATATTGTATCTATTTGATATAATGCGTTTTACCCCCCCCCCTGTCTGTCCGTAGCTTTAGCGAAGGCAGGCCCCTCTCTCCACCGAAGCTTCAGCGTAGGCTGGCCCTGTTCGCCGAAACCCTGGATAAGGCGAACCCGTTTAAATTTTACCATAGCAAAGGCCAACCTTTCCATCCACCTTAGTTTTCAAAAAATCAGCCGCCCCTCTCTTACAACGAATACTACACAATTGCTCATGAATAACTATATAATAATCATAACTATACATTTACTCGGCAAAAACAAATTCATTTTTTTCGGCCATCCTGCATAGTGTATATTGTTGTTGGGTGGCCGGGTTAATTTGAAAACCGTGAATAATTCAATTCTTTATTAATCAAAATAGTTTTTATCAAATCACTATCAAAAAAATAAAATTATGAAAACAATATTATTATTTGTAGCTGCATTTATGTTTAGTGCAGCAACTGCTTTTTCCCAAACTTATGTTGTTTCTGTTGAGTGGGATGAAGAAGAATGCAATTGTTGGGACCAGGGCAATTCATATTATGGGGTTAAGGTTGTAATATATGACAATGCCAACGATGTTACTGTTGTATCAGGCAAACAGGTTAATGTTGATTTTGGCACTTATGAAGTTGATGTAAGTGTACCTGAGGTAAATACTCACTGCGAAAATCCAAATCTTCAATATACACCTGTATTTGATGTTTATGCAGGAGTTTCCGTGTTTTGTGATAGCTTTACTCCTCCGCAAGCCATCTGCACTACTGGAAGCAACGAGCACTCTCCAGATCCAACCTGTACAACGTTTGCTAATAATGGTGTTGATTTTTATTTAGATAATTTTCAGTAAGAATCAAATTAAGTATTAGTAACTAGCTGGTGAATGGTGTTTCCGTTCACCAGTTAGCAATATTGTATACTTTAAATAAATATTTATAAAAATTGAAGCTTTTTATTCTGGATATACGATAGCAAACATCTAATTTTTCTTTATTTTAGACAAAATGATTAAGATACATAAAACTATTTTACTTCTCTTTTTAGTTTTAATTTCTGTTGCATATATTTACGCTCAGAAAGAAGCAAATGTGTGGTATTTTGGTGAAAAGGCAGGCTTGGATTTCAATACCGGCCAACCACAAATATTATTGGGCCAAGTTGATACACGATTTAATTGTGCAAGTATTAGTAACACAGCAGGTAATTTTCTTTTTGCAACCGATGGAGAGATAATCTACAATTCTGAACATCAAATCATGCAAAATGGGAATGAACTAAATGGAGCGCGATTTGCATCAGCTGGAGTACTTATACTACAAAAACCAGGATTCGATCATCTTTATTATATTTTTACAGTACCTGATTATCTAGATCCACCTGGCCTGTATTATTCGGTAGTTGATATGATGCTTGACAATGGGCTTGGAGCTGTTACCCAAGAAAAGAACATTCCATTGGATGCTGCCTGGGACGCCCTCGAAAAGTTAACATCAGTAAAGCATACTAATGGACATGATATCTGGATTATCGCCAGAAAACATGAAGAAGATGCATATGTTAACTTTCTGTTAACGTCTTCAGGAATAAGTGATGAAGTTGTGATCAGCTATTCGCCAAATAGACCAGTTGGAATCTTGCGTGGTAATATGAAAGTATCATATAATAAAAAATATTTTATCTCTGCTTATGCTGGAAATGGAATACCTGCAGATGATCCAGACGTCAGATTCGATGTAAACAGATTTGATGCTTCTACAGGTGAAATAGAATTTATATATTCTATTAGTTTTCAAGATGGATCCAACTCACCTGAACCTAATTCCGTTGAGTTCTCACCCGATTCAAAACTTGCTTATCTATGCGTTTGGGGTTATTCAACCGAGAATGATGACGGAACTGAACACCGTGTTTATCAATATGATATGTCGTTAATTGAAGATTCAGCACAATTTGCTGAATCTTCGGTATTAATATCCCATAATGGAGGCTCAGGTATTCAATTATCAACTGATGGTAAAATATATTGTGGGATCAACGATTACTCTACAGAAATGACAGAATCACCTGTCCATGTGATACATGATCCCTGGAAAAGGGGAACAGCCTGTAATTTTGAGGAAAATGCCATTGAATTCCCAGAAGATCATGGTGCTTTATTTTACTTTCCTAACATCCTCCTTGACCACCTCTACCGTTTCGAGTTCGAAGGGCATTGCTCGGCTGATCCGTTTTACTTCCAGTCAAACTTCCAGCCCGATCCTGCCTTTATCGAATGGAACTTTGGTGACCCCTTTTCAGGCAATAATATTTCCCATGACATTAATCCTACACACACCTTTTCGCAGGGGGGCGAATTTGAAGTCCACGTACATGTTGAATACCCCAATGGAAGAATAGAAGAAACCTCAAGGGTAGTAACGGTTACTGCAACACCCTACCCATACCTGGGACCCGATATCCTCAAATGCGAAGGAGAAGAAATAACTTTGAATGCCGGAAATGATGAAGGTATGTACTCGTGGAGCACAGGTGTTTTCGGTGAAAACCTCAACGAAATTACTGTTTCAGATACAGGCCGGTATTGGGTTCAGGTGAATAATGATGGTTGTTTGGGTTATGATACTATTTACGTAGGTCTTTTCCCAAAACCGGAAGTGAATGAAGACAGCCTGCAAATTATCCCAACAGCTTGCGGAGGAAGTACAGGTAAAATATTAGGCTTGCAGGTAACCGGTAAAGAACCTTTGACGTTTGAATGGTACGATGCAGACAGCAATTATTTATCAAATACATTGGACCTGTCAGATCTTGCCGTTGGCAATTATTTTTTGCATATATCAGATGGCTATGGCTGTATCACAATATCCGATCCATACACCATAGAAGACGCAGGAGATGTAGAGATCACAGAAGTAGAAAAAGAAGACAGCCACTGTAACCATAACCAGGGAAGCATTACCATCACAGCCGGTTCAGGCAGCACCGGTGACCTGCTCTATTCCATTGATAACGGCGACTCCTGGCAAATCGGAAACAGCAGTTTTGAAAATCTGCTACCTGGTAATTATTTCATCAGGGTGAAAGATGAGTCGGGTTGTGAAAGTGTGTATGCAAACAACCCGGTTGTGATTGAAAACATTGCAGGACCTGAAGTTACACAGGTAAATACTGTACCCGAGAATGATTACCTGTCAAACGGACAAATAGACATCACAGCAACAACAGTAGAAAGTCAGCTTCATTTCTCCATTGACAATGGTACTATTTTCCAGACAGATAACGGATTGTTTTCCAATCTGAGTGCAGGAACCTACAATTGTGTTGTTAAAGATGATTATGGTTGCGACACAAGTTTTACAATAGAAGTAAATCGCATTATCTCACAATTGATTGAAGCCATTGCCGGAAACGGCAACACCTGCATTGGCAACGCTGCGGTAGTGCCTTTAAAGCTCAACAACTTTACTAATATTTACAAATTCCATGTAAAACTTACTTACGATACAGCAATACTCAATTGTGACGGATACATTAATATCCACCCTGAACTGGAAAACAATCTCCAGGCCAGCATCGTTCCCGGCACGGATGAAGTGATTGTAAGCTGGCAGGGCGAAGCATCTACATCACTTGAAGAAAATGCCACCATGCTTGAACTGGTTTTCGGAGCCAAAGATGAAGGAGTCTCAGGAATAGACTGGGCTGCTACCGAAGGCGAAAGCGCTTTCTACAACGAAGACCTTAACCTGATCAATGCCGATTACCATGTTGGCATACTCAGGGTATATACACGCCCGAGAATATTGTTGGAAGACAAAACAGAAGTGTGTGAAGGTGATGACTTTTTTACATTTCCGTTTATTCTGGGAGGTTCAGGAGAGGTAACTTATGAATGGACAGGTCCGGATAACTTTTACAGCACCAATGAAGCTATCGTTATTCAGAACCTCACCCAACAGCACGAGGGAATTTACACTTTAACGGTAACTGACACAATCGACTGTATTGAAAGCACGGAACTGCACCTGACAGTCAATGAAACCCCACAAATCGCCTTTGCAGATTACGACACCCTTTTCGCCGAGTCTGGTTTCATCCTCGAAGCAGGAAGCGGTTTTGAAAGCTATCTATGGAACACCGGAGACACTACTGATGCCATACAGGTAAGCAATGAAGGCTTATACTCGGTATTTGTCACCTCAACAGAAAGCTGTAAATCCACCGATTCAGTCACGGTACTTTGGGGCGGCGAACCTTTTTACCTGCCCAATGCCTTCACACCCAATGGCGACGGATTAAATGATGAGTTCAAACCCGTCCAACGCTATGATTTTGTAAAAACCTACCATCTGTCAATTTACAACCGATGGGGGGAGATGATTTTTGAGACCGGCGATATCGAAAAAGGTTGGGATGGTACTTACAAAGGCCAGCTTGTACAACAAGGCACTTATGTTTATAGGATAGTTTACACTGCTCATTCAACCGGAAATGAGACACAGGTGAAGACAAAACACTTAACGCTGGTTAGGTAAATTAATCTTATTAAGAAATTTATTTCAAAATAAAAATCACAAAATCAACGTGATATCCAAGCTTGATTCATGCTTTTGAACTGCTATTGGTTTGTATTCATTCTGATGTTTCATACATGTGAACAACATATTGTTCGCCTGCTTATCACTAATACCAAATATGCCCCAAAATGAGTGATATAAATAGTTTCTTTTTCCCTTCTTCTTCACTATAAAATATTTCCATAGCTACAGCTATGCAAAGATTTTTTAGCTCGAATAAGAAAAAATCAATTCAATTTATTTATCAATCATTTTGAAATATAATTGGTATAAGTTTAATCTGTTAAATTCGAAAAACAACTTTAGTATGAAAGGTAAATTAGTAGAATGGGCAAAGCGATATTTATTTGCTGATGTGTTAAGCACGATATTCTCACTGGCTACTGCCTGGGCAATAATGGAAGGAACTGGCGACAGGGTATTAGCTGCTTTTATTGGGTCTGCTATAGCCTCCATAAGCTTTTATGGTATTGTGGCTGCTGCTGATGTAAGGAAAAGCATTCGTAGGCACAGGGTTGATAACGAGAAGTATAAGATAAAGTCATTTCTTATAGATACCAGAAACCTAATAATTGAGTTTGGCCCTGCAGAGATATTGGATGTGCTGGCAGTACGACCTTTCTTTATGTACCTGATTCCTAAGTTAACAGGTGATTTTCTATTGGGTACATTTATTG
>JAUVKF010000001.1 GCA_030596395.1 Chlorobiota bacterium
AGTACCGCCCACAGCATCAAATCGGCTCCAATTTCCGATTTGGGATAAACTTCAGAGGCAAATGCTTTTACAAGCAAATAATAGGCCCAGTCGTTCAGGTTCATGATGCTCTTGTAGTTTTGCAATTGATTCAGGAGATGAACAAAATTCGCATTACTAAAACTCAACCAGAATTCACTTATTCCTGCTTCATTAATTTGTACAGGTGGATTGATCAATAGCTCATCATCAAAATTAAAGGAAAGATCATTTCCGTAAAAAGAAAATTCAACAACCGATAAATCTGCTTTTGTTTCAGCAGTTTTCTTGATCATAGAAGGAATAACCGGCCGGGCTTTGCCATCCTCGATAACCATTAGTGGGTTCTTTAGTTGTTTAACCGTTCCGGCTTTCTCCACCTCATCAGGTTTCGTCGGCTCGTATTTTGGCTCAGCAGGTGGTTTCGGGATATTGGGCGGAGCTTCCCCTTTAAAAACTTGAAACGACTCCCACCGCTCTTCCAGAAATTCAGCAAACTCATTATCCCGTTGTTTCACATATTCGTCAAACTCGTTTTGCATCTGGTTAATAAACTCCTGCTGTTTTTGTTTGTAGGCTGCAAACTCCGATTCCTGCTGCTTTTTATACTCCTCAAAAGTTTGTCCATACTGCTGGATAGTTATCAGCATTACCAGTAAAATCAGGATGTATTTTTTTTTCATTTTAGTAAGATTAATGTTTGACTTCATCCTTGTTAAGAATAACAGACAGACGATTGCTATTGATCCGTAAACCCTTGATTCGGAAAGTGGGGTCAGTTTTAACAATTTCACGTGAAAGATTTTGCGCGGAGGAAGAATAATGATCACCTAACTGACTTATTTCAACCTCAGGGTTGACAGCGGCTACCGTATAGCTCTGAATAAGCGATTCGAGAAATGCTTTCCACAGGCCATTAGTCAATTTGTAAGATGCCTGATTGGTTCCTGAAAATGGTACTGAACCGGATAAGCTTTGATACCTGAAGACGATTTGGGGGAATGCTATTTCCTCCCCGTTATAACGCGAAACAATCTCGTAGAACTGGTTAACAGACCGGTAGAAATAGTAAAACAGATCAATTTCCTCATTGCCATTATTTTGCTTTGAGAGGCCATATACCTCACACTTTTCTTCAAGCTCAAACCTGTTTTTCAGTTGTCGTTCAGCTTGGTAAATATCAATTTTCAACATCAGACTATCCACTTTATCGCCAACAGGAATTGATCGGTTATATTTCAGTAAAACGATGGCTTCACCAAACGATGTAAAATATTGATCAACAAGCTGAAATTGTTCCTGACTTGCATTAAGTGATGCAAGTAAGCGGTAATAATTAATGTATTTTGTGACAAATTGATTTGAGGCCGGATTGTTACCCTCCTTTGAATAATTATCGGTAATGCTTGATATTTTTGGTTTTAAGAAAAGGGCCGAAATTATTTTTGCCCTGAGCATTGCCAATGCAAAAGCTTCCTCCTGTTCTAAGCCAGGATCTGATATTCCAATTGCAAAAATTATGTTTTCGTCGGAGTCGGGAATATTGGAAAGCCAGGCAGGTAATAATACAGGGTGAAATGATATTTTGTTCAAATACCCGGAAGTATCCGAAGATTCAATTTCCCTGTCAAATATTTCCCTGAATTGGCGGTAATCATTGTCCACCCGCTTAGATATAGTCTCCTGTGCTGTTAGCTGATAACAGCAAATGATAATTAAGGCACTGAATATCAATCTCAGGTTCATGGTCTTGCTATTTGTTAGCAATGGTTTTTAAATGACTGACAGTAAAACCGGCAATAAGAACCCAGAAGTAATTTTATCCTGTTAAGGTTTACAATACCAACAATTTACATTTATAAAACAAGTCTTCACATAAAATATCCAGGAAAATGGATAATACCAAATACAATTGAAATTTACAACTGGAAATTACTTTGTTTACTTTACCGGTAACCTGGCAAAATTTAATAGCCTTTTTCCTTTTCAAGTTTATCCATTTCTTCCTCGAACGTCTTTTTAAACTGCTCGTAATCGTAGTCAATCTTTAATTTGGCATCTTTTGACAAGCGCTCGTTTAAAGCTGTCATCAGTTCATCGCCGGCAAGCTCAATGGCAATATAGGTTTTATATTTACCATCACTTGTTTTAGTTGTTTTCTCACAAATGGTATTAATACCTGTAAGTTTTTGGTTGGCTACTTCGCGCGTAAGCGATTCGAACCTTTCTTCTACTTCTTCAACATTGTTCAACTCTCGCGAATTCACATAGTTGTCCACTACAGACTTCACAGTTGTTTCAATTGACGCTGCCAATTCTGCACGTGCATTACTTTGTGCTTTTTTCTTGGCTGTTGCCTGATCAAGGCTTTCTCCAACCTGGTTGGCCCTGAAGAACTCATTGTTCGACTGGAATTCAGGCCCTGAACAATAAACTTCAATCAGCGTTTCACCCTGATCTTCAGCTTTAGCAACTTTTTCTTTTGATTTACAGCCACCAATGATAATAAATGCAGCCATCGTTGCAAGTAAAAAAATACTTCTGAATTTTGATAAATTTTTCATAGTTTGTATTTTGATTGATTATAAGATGGATAGATTACACTTTGTCAAATATAGTAAAATACTGCTAAAAATTAAACAGAATAAGTTGTCGATTTAAGAAATTCCCTCAATTTCTTAAAATAATAATTATAGTACCGCTGTTCTGATTCTTATTGCGTATCAATAACTACCGGCTGAAGTTTACTTTTACAAATTGGTATATTAAATTTTAACATTTCCTTAATCGCTGAACCAAAACTATTTATACTAACTTTGTCGGCCAATAAAATGAATATAATTGTTAATTAATTTCTAAAAGAAACAATCATACTAAAGGAGTCATTTGTTAATGATATTTTCGCACATCAATTAAAACAATTTCACATGTATAAAAAAAAATTCGCAAACCTTACTTTGTTAGCACTATTAGTAATTCTTCCTTTTACCTGGATCAATGCTCAGGTATCGGGTCCTGTAAAAGTTAAGAAATCAGTTGCATTTGATAAATCGAGAAAATTATCAGATGTCAGACCTATTCCACCAATTCAGCGTGATAGATCCTGGAAAAACCGGGTTGTAGAAAACAAGTTTAATTTCATTGATGAATTAAAAAATCAACCGATACTTGATACAGATCCTGTATTACAGAATTATGCACCCGGAATGAGATCAGAACCAACTATTTACGCGAACTTTCAAGGTGTTGGCAACAGGCATGGTGTAGCACCTCCGGATACCGATGGAGATGTAGGCCCTGATCATTATATGCAAATAGTCAATATGTCGTTTGAAATTTTCGACAAAGATGGCAACAGTGTTTACGGGCCTGCTGACAACATCACCCTTTGGGATGGATTTGACGGACCATGGTCAACCACAAACGATGGAGACCCGGTTGTTTTATATGATGAATATGCAGGACGATGGATTGCCAGCCAGTTTGCATTACCTTACTCGAATGGCCCTTGGTACGAATTAGTAGCCGTTTCCGAAACAGATGACCCAACCGGGGCATGGTACCGCTATGCATTTGAATTCGACCACATGCCCGACTACCCAAAATTTGGCGTTTGGACTGACGGTTATTATTTATCAGTCAACCAGTTTGTGCCATGGGCTGGCGCCGGTATAAGTGCCCTGGACCGAGATGCGATGATCAATGGTGAATCGGAAGCAACAATGGTATTTTTTGATGTTGGCTATAATTATGGCAGCCTCATGCCCGCCGACCTTGATGGCGACAACCTGCCTCCCGAAGACCAGCCGATGGTATTCATTAACCTGGGTTCCAGTTATCTCCGGCTCTGGGAAGTGGAAATCGACTGGGATGATATTGACAATTCTACATTAAGCTATGCAGGTGCTATTCCAACGGCCTCTTTTTCTACAAACGGTATTTCCATTAACCAGCCTGGCACAGGACAACAACTTGATCCATTGTCAGACAGGTTGATGTTCAGGCTTCAGTACAGGAATTTTGGCGATTACCAGGCCATGGTCACTAATCATACGGTAAATGCGGGAGGAGGACGCGCCGGTGTAAGGTGGTACGAAATAAGAAATGAAGGTGATGGTTGGGAAATGTACCAGCAGGGAACCTATGCCCCTGAAGATGGTAATAGCCGCTGGATGGGCAGCGTAGCCATGAACGCCAATGGTGATATAGCCGTTGGGTATTCTGTTTCCAGTTCTTCAACCTACCCTTCAATCAGGATAGCAGGCCAAACTAACGGTGCCCCGATGGGATTAGGCGTACTCGACATTGATGAGATTACAATTAAAGAAGGTACAGCTTCTCAATCCGGGGTTCACCGATGGGGTGATTATTCAAAAATGTCAGTTGATGTTGATGACGATGAAACGTTCTGGTACACACAGGAATATACAACAGGCGGATGGAGCTGGAAAACCCAGATCGCATCTTTTGGATTTGCCCAGCAACCTTCTGCTGATTTTGATGCAGATGAATTACTTATCCCGGTAGGCGAAGTGGTTAATTTTACTGACCTCACCACAGGAATTCCTGATGAATGGAGTTGGACATTTGTTGGTGGAGACCCCGAAAATTCGACTGATCAAAATCCTGAAAGCATACTTTATAATATCGAAGGCAGCTTTGATGTTCAATTGATTGCTTCTAACCTTATTGGTATAGATACAATCATAAAAGAAGATTATATCGTAGCCAGCACTACTGCACTGCCCGGGGTTGATTTTGAAGCAGATAAAGACTTCGTTTGCACAAACGAAGCAGTTAAGTTTACTGATCATACCACAGTAAGGCCAAACCAATGGCAATGGGAGTTTTCTCCTTCTACAGTTACATTCGTGAATGAAACAGACCTGAATAGCCAGAACCCTGAAGTAGTTTTTGATGAAGCAGGCAATTATTCTGTAACACTTACAGCATGGAATCTGAACGGTTCTGCAAGTCTTACAATTGAAGACATGGTGATTACAGGCGGTTATATACCATACTTTAAAGAAACCTTTGAAGACAATGGCTTTGCCAGTCAAAACTGGACTGTTGAGAACCCTGACGATGATATAACCTGGAGTATTTATGAAGTAGGTGGAACCACTCCGGGCAACATGGCAGCGGGTATTAATTTTGGAATTTATTATGAAATGGGTGAACGTGACCGCCTGATATCTCCTCCGTTTAACCTGGAAGGATTAAGTTCGGCAGCACTCGAGTTCAGGCATGCTTATGCCAAACGCCATTTCGAAGTTACCGACTCACTCATCATTTATGTATCTGATGATTGCGCAAATACATGGACACGCGTATTTGCAGCCGGCGAAGATGGCACGGGGAACTTTGCGACCCATGAGCAAGTTGATGAGTTCTGGCCCGAAGTCTACGAAGACTGGTGTGGAGCCGGTTGGGGCGCCAATTGTATTGATATCGACCTGACACCGTGGGCCGGTCAACCGGATATTCGCATCGCTTTTGAGTCGTATAGTGCGTATGGTAACCCATTATTTATTGACAATATCACAATTAGCCAGTATGTGGATGTCAATGAAGTTGAAACAAGTGAAGATATTACTGTGTATCCTAACCCGACTACCAGAAACTTTAATGTGATCGTACCTGAAAACATTAATGTTGACAATATTCAACTTGTTAATCATATTGGCCAGGTGGTATATTTTAAAGATATTGACCATTCAGCTAAATCATTTGAGATCAAGCCACAGGAAGGTTTGTCATCCGGAATTTATTTTCTGAAATCACAGGGAGAAGGTAGTTTATACATCAACAAAGTGATTATCTATTAATCAAACCTGTATCATGCAAAAATTGCTGACTTTGCTTATTGTGCTGGCAATCGTCAGTACGCAACCGGCTTTTTCACAACACACAATTAAAGGCGAAAAAAGTAGGATCACTAAAGTAGCTACCATCCGTCTTACTGATTTACCCTAGGAAGACCCTGATGATTCGCCCGTTTTCAAAGCTCCGAATAAGAATTGGGCTCCCCCGCAATGGGATATTGATGAAGATGAAGTAATTTACATGGAGCCGGAGGGATTTCGTACAAATGCAATGCAATCAGTAAAAGAAGGTTCACCGGCACCTGATACAAGTTTTCACGGCCTGGAAGACAGCGGCAGTTCCATCCCCCCGGATGTGAATGGCGCTGCCGGACCTGATCATTTGATGATCACATTGAATACCCAGATCAGGATACAGGATAGAATGGGGAACAACCTGTTCACAACTACACTGAATACTTTTTGGACACCCATGCCGGGTAACGGAAGTTCTTTCGATCCGAAAATCATTTACGACCCCTATGAAGACAGATGGATAATTGTAACACCAAGCAGCTCATCCCTTATGCTATCAAAACTTTATGTTGCCGTAAGCGCAACATCTGATTCTTTAGGGGAATGGCATATGTTTTGGCTTGATCCCGATCCGCAGAACCAGACCTGGTTTGATTACCCAAGTTTTGGTTTTAACAAAAAATGGATTACAATAAGTGGAAATATGTTTGGTAATGACTATTACCGCACAGTTTTTGTGATTGATAAGATGGCTGCCTACAGCGGTGAAGAATCACCCGCTTATACCCGTTTTGCCACAACTCAGGGGTTTACACTTGTACCATCAATAACATACGACACCGCTGCTGAGGATATGTACCTGATTTCTACCGCAAATGGCAATTCTGGTGGAAACGGCTACATCAGGAAGTTTAAAATAAGTGGAGAGGTGAACAACCCGATTTTTGAGTACGAGGGTGCAATTGGCGTACCTGAACCCTGGGATAATTATGCCGGCTATTACGGCAACTTTCTACCCCAACTGGGTTCCAGCGAATTGATCAATTCTGTTGATTCACGCATGGAAACTGTAATCTACAGGAATAATAAAATCTGGGCTGTCCATCATATTTTCCTGCCCGCAAACAATCCTCAGCGCACCGCCGTTCAATGGTGGGAGTTGGATACCGATGGAACAATCCTGCAAAGGGGAAGAATTGACGACCCGACTAACGTGTTTTCATTCGCTTTTCCAACCATCGCAGTTAATGCAAATGAGGATATCTTTATCGGGCATAATGTATTCTCAGCTATGCAATATGCCTCTTCCGGATATTCATTCAAAGCATATTATGATGATGACAACACCATTCGCACTTATTTCCAGTATAAAGACGGTGAAAACCCATATTACAAAACATTTGGTGCCGGAAGAAACCGCTGGGGTGATTACTCTGCTACCTGTGTTGACCCTGTAAATGGTTATGATTTCTGGACATTACAGGAATACGCAGCATCACCTGAAAACAAATGGGGTACCTGGTGGGCAAATTTAAGGCCACCCTTCCCTCCTGAGGCTGAATTTACCTCCGATGAAGTGTTGATCCCAACGGGCGAAACAGTTGACTTTACTGATTTATCCGCAGGTGTTCCTTCGTCATGGGAATGGATGTTTGAGGGTGGAACGCCTGAAACATCCGACCAGCAAAACCCGCAGGGAATTCTATTTAGTGAAGAAGGTGCTTTTGACATTAAATTGATAGTTACCAACGAATTGGGTACAGATACGATTACAAAAACAGATTATATTACCACAAGTTCTTCGTTGTTACCCGTAATTGATTTTGAGGCTGATAAATCAAGTGTGTGCATTGGCGAGCCTGTTGCGTTTACGGATAAATCAAAATACAGTCCAAATCAGTGGGAGTGGCAATTTAACCCTTCTACCGTAACATTTGTTGATGAAACTGACCAGAACAGTCAAAATCCGATAGTTATATTCGATGCAGCCGAATCGTATTCTTTAACACTAACCGTATGGAATTTGAATGGCTCAGTTGACACCACAGCCTACGATGTAGTGGTGTCCGGAGGTTTTACTCCCTATTTCAAAGAGACTTTTGAAATAGAACAATTCAGCCTGAAATCATGGAGTGTAGAAAATCCGGATGATGACATTACCTGGGAGCTTCATGAAATTGGCGGTACCGAACCGGGAAATATGGCAGCAGGCGTTAATTTTTCGGAATATTTTTACATCGGGAGAAGAGACCGGCTGATTTCTCCATCTTTCAATCTTACAGGTTTAAACAATGCTGCACTGGAATTTCAGCATGCCTATGCAAAACGCCATGACGAGATCACCGACTCGTTGATCGTATATGTTTCTGGTGATTGCGGCGAAAACTGGGAGCGTGTATTTGCAAGTGGAGAAAATGGCAGCGGTAATTTTGCAACGCATGAGAAAACAGAGTCGTTCTGGCCCGAAAATGCCTCCGACTGGTGTGGATTGGGATATGGCGCTTCCTGTATTGTTATCAACCTTACTCCCTGGACCGGGCAGGCAGATGTACGCATTGCTTTTGAAACAGTGAGTGGTTACGGCAATCCACTGTTTATCGACAATGTACAAATCAGTCAGTATGTAGGTGTGGAAGAAAGTAATATTGAAAATACCGGAATAAGTATTTATCCCAACCCGGCAAATGGTTCGTTCCATTTTGATATGAATGGAGATGATACCTGCAACGAACTAATAATTTTTAACCAGATGGGGCAAATCGTTCACCAGGTTAAACTGGGTAAGAATGATAAATCTATTGAAATCAGTTCAGCGGCTGATTGGAATCCTGGAATTTATTTTGTCAAGGTAAAAGGCGATCAGCATACAACAACGAAAAGGATAGTTATTTATTAATCACCTGTAATCAGTTTCATTATTGATATTGCGGTTGATTGATGACAATATATTTGAACGCAAACTTGATTTTTCTTACAAAGAAAATGGTGTTTATTACATTAGGCTGCAAGCAGGTGAACAGGTAGCTACTGGGAAGATGGTATTGATGAGGTAAGGTCTAATGTTCTCCAGTGGTCAGATGACTAATTTTTCGCAACAAAACAGTCGTCCGGCTACTTTTATTTTAATATTAAATCCCGATCATACTTGTAATATGATTCGAAGTCCGGATTTACTGGCCTATCAAATTCATGAAACTTGAATGAATTAGATTCAGAATAAGTTGATCATTTGTATCTTTGATCAGGAATTAATATTAATACCGTATTTTTATGAAAAGGCCTGTCTCAATAATTTTTGTCATCTTAATATTTTGTACTTTTCAATCCAGGTCCCAGGTAATCTCAGGAACAAAAGGAAAAGCAATAAAACAAGCCAAAGTTGAAATCAGATCGCTTAAGCAAGAAACTGACGAAGGACAAAAATTTAAAGCCCCAAATCCGGGCTGGCAAATTCCTGAATGGACTTACAATAAATCAAAAGTTATATACAGGCAACCTGAATCTGATAATCAAAATCCTCAGCGATTGTTTCGCGAGAACTCCCCTCCTCCCGACACCTCATTCCAGGGACAAATTGACAACAACACTTCCATCCCACCTGATGTGAACGGCGCAG
Source organism: Chlorobiota bacterium (assembly GCA_030596395.1). Lineage (GTDB taxonomy): Bacteria > Bacteroidota > Bacteroidia > Bacteroidales > F082 > JAADID01. The sequence continues at coordinate 9,475 of JAUVKF010000001.1, forward strand.
CCGGTCCAGACCATTTAATGCAAACCTTGAATACCGGCGTCAGGATTTCTGATAAAACGGGAAATTCACTCTATTCAACATCTTTATCTGCTTTTTGGTCGCCGATGCCGAATAACGGAAATACTTTCGACCCCAAGATTGTTTACGATCCGTACAACGACAGATGGATCATGATCACACCGAGTGGATCAACCCTGAGCGGTTCAAAAATATATATCGGTGCAAGCACTGGTTCCGATCCATTGGGCGAATGGAATATGTATTGGATTGATCCGGATACTACCAACCAGTTGTGGTTTGATTATCCCAACCTGGGATTCAACAAAAACTGGATCAGTATTGGTGGCATCATGCGGAATACCGCTTTTGAAGCAGTTGATTTTGTGGTATTTGCAATAGATCTACAGGCTGTCATCAACGGAGAAGAAAATCCAACTTATGGCAGGTTCACTACCACGTTGGGGTCGGCAATTGTTCCGTCTTTTACTTATGACCCCGATCAGGAGGAAATGTATCTCGTTTCAACGGGCGATGGTAACGATGAAGGTTATGGCTATATCAATTTATTTAAACTGAGTGGGGATGAACAAAATCCAATATTCGAGCTACAAGGCTCAATAGGCATTCCCGAACCCTGGGAAAACTGGTCGTACGAAAACCATGATGACTTCCTTCCACAGCTGGGATCCAGCGAAAAACTGAATTCTGTGGATGCAAGGATGCACACCATGATCAACCGCAACAATAAACTCTGGGCTGTCCATCATATTTATATACCGGCAGACAATCCACAAAGATGTGCTGTGCAATGGTGGCATATTGATACCAGCGGAGTTATCCTGGAAAGGGGAAGAATTGACGACCCCACCAACGAATACTCGTTTGCCTATCCAAGTATCGCTGTTAATGCCAATGAGGATGTTTTTATCGGACATGGTGTTTTCTCAGATAGTCAGTATGCCGGTGCAGGATACTCTTTTAAGGCGTATTACGATGATGCAAATTCGATGAGAAATTACTTCCAGTATAAGGAAGGGCTTGCGGCTTATTACAAAACTTACGGAGGTGACAGAAACCGCTGGGGCGATTATTCATCTGTTTTCGTTGATCCAATACTTGATGTTGATTTTTGGGCCATGCATGAATATGCTGAGTTACCGGCAAGCCAGGATCAATGGGGAACATGGCTGGCATTCCTGAGACCTTCCTTCCCTCCTGTTGCCGATTTTACTTCAGATGAAGTGATCATTCCTACTGGAGAAACCATCAATTTCAATGACCTTACTATAGGTGTTCCAACAACATGGAACTGGACCTTTGAGCAGGGTGCTCCTACAACTTCAGAAAACCAGAATCCGCAAAATATTCTCTTCGACCAGGAAGGTGTTTTTGATGTTACACTTATTGTCTCCAATGAACTCGGAACTGATACCATCATTAAGGAGGAGTATGTTACAGTAAGTTCTTCCATTTTGCCTGATGTGGAATTTGAGGCTGATAAGGACATAGTCTGTACAGGCGAAACCGTTTCGTTTACTGATCTGAGTTTGTACTCTCCCATCCAGTGGGAATGGCAGTTCGACCCTTCATCTGTAAGCTTTGTAAACGAAACCGATCAAACGAGCCAAAATCCGGAGGTCATTTTTGACAACGCTACAACTTACTCTGTAACTTTAACAGTCTGGAATTTAAACGGAAGTTTTGAACTTACAAAGTTTGATTTAATTATAGCAGGAGGATATGTTGTATTTCAGGAAACCTTTGAAGAAGAAACATTCAGACCGGAAGAGTGGATTATTGAAAATCCAGATGACAACATAACATGGGAAATATTTGAAACCGGCGGGGCCCCTCCTGGTAATAAGTCTGTTGGTATTGACTTTTTTCATTATTATTCAATTGGCAAACGTGATCGCATAATCACGCCAGCAATTAATCTTGAGCAAACACAAGCCTTTTTGTTCTTCGAGTATGCTTATGCAAAGCGAATTCCTGAATTAACAGATTCGCTGATCGTTTATGTTTCGGGAGACTGCGGTGAAAACTGGACAAGGGTGTTTGCCGGAGGAGAGGATGGGACAGGAAATTTTGCCACGCACGAACAAACAGATGAGTTCTGGCCGGCGGTTAGTGCAGACTGGTGCATGGAAGGTTATGGTTCATCTTGCATTGCGATTGAATTAGCAGATTGGTTTGGATTATCAAACGTGAAAATTGCTTTCGAATCGTGGAGTGGATATGGAAATCCATTGTTTATTGATAACCTGGAATTAGTTCCCTATGTAGGTGAAGATGAAATAACTAAAAAAAATCACGAATTACTTGTTTTCCCAAATCCTGCAAATGACTTATTGAATATTATACTGCCTGATGTCAATCAGTTTTATGAGCTCAGGCTAATTAATCAATTTGGTCAGGTTATGTACAAAACCGAAATTCAGAATGGAATTAAGAAATATGAAACCCAGGTAAAACCGAATTGGCCGAAAGGAGTTTATTTCTTTCAGCTAGTTGGAATAGAGCGTACAATTATTAAGGAAGTAATCATTTATTAGAGAACTTATTTAAAGCAGATAAATGAACCTTTTTTACACAACTGAAACACCGGGCGATTTCTTCACTCTTAATAGTGAAGAATCAAAACATATCATCCGCGTTCTGAGAATGAAGTCAGGAGATTCAATCAGGTTCACCGATGGCAAAGGGTTTTTTTATGATTGTGAAATCACCGACCCTAACCCGAAAGCTTGTCAGCTAAAACTTATTAAAAAGTCTGAAGGTTCTGACAAACGACCATTTCGGTTGCATATCGCAATTGCTCCAACAAAGAATATAAGCCGCTTTGAATGGTTTCTTGAAAAAGCGACTGAGATCGGTATTGACAGGATCACACCGATAATTTGCGATCATTCCGAACGAAAAGAAATCAAAATCAACCGGCTTGAACGGGTCATCATTGCTGCGATGAAACAATCTTTAAAATCGAACCTGCCTGAACTCAACTATGCAAATAATTTCAGGGAATTTATCAATCAGCCTTTTTCCGGACAAAAGTTCATTGCATATATTGATGACGGTGTTAAACTGGAATTGTCAAAAACATACCAGCCAACTAAGAATGCTTTGGTATTAATTGGACCCGAAGGTGATTTTAGCCCGGATGAAGTACAACAAGCCATCAATCAAGGGTTTCAGCCAGTCAAACTGGGACCATCAAGGCTAAGAACTGAAACCGCAGGGGTGGTTGCTTGCCATACGATTAACCTACTTTCACTGCTTCAAGCGTCTTCGCTTGAAGATTAGAATTAAACAGTTATGCAATCTAAAACATGGATGCTTTAAACGGGAATTCCAGCACCGCGTGAACCAAACTTCTTCTATTTTTGCATTCAACATGAAAAAATTATCGGTTATTCTTTTGTTGGTAATATTGGCTCTAAACTTAACAAGCCAGGAAGTCAAAATTGCCCTGCTCAAATATTCAGGTGGTGGCGACTGGTATGCAAACCCGACATCACTGCCTAACCTAGTGAATTTCTGTAACCGAAACATAAACACAAATATTTCAACAGATATTGCTACTGTTGAAGCAGGCAGTATTGAACTGTTTAACTATCCGTTGCTGCATATAACCGGTCATGGTAATGTGATCTTTAGCCCTGAAGAAGCTGAGAACTTACGTAAATATTTATTAGCCGGAGGTTTTCTTCATATATCTGATAATTACGGAATGGACCAATATATCAGGCGCGAAATGCAAAAAGTTTTTCCCGGACAGGAATTTGTTGAACTTCCCTTTTCTCACCCGATTTATCACCAGAAATATACTTTTCCGGATGGCTTGCCTAAAGTGCATCAGCATGATAATAAAGACCCGCAAGGCTTTGGTATTATTTATGAAGGCCGGCTGGTTTGTTTTTACGATTACGAATGCGACCTTGGCGATGGATGGGAGTCGCCCGAAGTACACCATGATTCCCAGGTAAAAAGGGATGAAGCCTTAAAAATGGGGGCCAATATTGTTCAATTTGTATTTACGCAATAGTCAAAATCTTAAGCTGTTCGGGATTGAAAATCCGAATTAAAAAGCTAAAGATTTATAATCTTCTACCTGCGGAAATTTTATGGGCGATTATTTCCCTTTCAAATATTTATCCAGGAAATCTTTCACCTGGCCATAGCCTTTTATTTCGTTTTCCTTTTTACGGAAACCATGGCCCTCATCATCAAACAGTACATATTCAACCGCCACGTTGTTGGCTTTCACAGCCGCAACAATTTCATCAGATTCAACCTGAAGAACCCTCGGATCGTTAGCACCCTGAAGAACCATCAACGGCTTGGTAACATTCTGAGCATGGAAAACCGGAGAAATATTGTACAAACGAACCGAATCAGCTGTTGTGGGATCACCCATCTCGGCATAAAGCGCCTCACGAAAGGATTCCCAGTAAGGTGGTATTGATTTCAAGGTACGCAGCCAGTTTGTAACGCCAAAAATATTTACACCAACATCAAACTCTTCGGGAGCAAATGTTAATGCAGCCATCACCATGTAACCACCATAAGAACCTCCTATTATCCCAATTTTATCCGTATCAATCACAGCTGTCGATGCAAGGAAATCTTTACCGGCAATGCAATCTTTCAGGTCGCCTTCACCATGATTCCGGTCATCCATTTTGAAAAAAGTTTTGCCATAGCCGCTGCTACCGCGATTGTTTACAGCTAAAATGGCATAACCATGGTTAACAAGGTATTGAATCAATGCAAAGTACGAGAGCCTCGACTGGCCGCCCGGTCCGCCATGCACCCAAACCAGTGCAGGTACTTTCGCATTAGGAGAAGCAATCAATGGTTCGTAATAAACCGCAGGAATCTCGGTACCGTCAAACGACTTGAAACGAACAACTTTTCCAGCCACCAGATCATCAGGATTAATCTCCGGGTTGAGCGTGTTGGTAAGTCTCTTCAATTCTTTTGTTTCAAAATTATAAATGTAGATGTTGTTTGGCGAGGTGGATGATCCAACAGTCATTCTCATCAGTTTTTCACTTTTTGAGATACTTACACTTGTTACACCACCATCCTCAAATTGCGGGAGGTCTATTTGTTGTCCGCTTTCAAGATCGAACAAATAAATCGCTGTACGGGCATCTTCATTCACACCCATCACTCTATACTTTTCATTGTAAGAATTGTAGGCATACCAGATATTCCACTTGGTTTCCCAAACTTTCTTTTTCTCACCGGTTTCGAGCTTGTAACTCATCAGGTATTGGAATTCAGCGCCTTCATTTGTCAGAAAATAAAGATGCTCACCCGCAAGGTCAAAAAACTGCGGACTGTAGCTGGCATCACCTTCATGCTCCGAAATGTGTTTGGTTTCGCCGGTTGACACATTGTAAATGTACATATCATTGTTGTTGGTGGTGATGCTTTTGGTGAGCGAAAGAAAATTCTTGTCTTTTGAGATGGCACCCACATCAAGGCCTTCATTGTTTTGATAGATCAACTTTGACTTGAAATTGGCGATATCCATTTCATACAAATCAAAAAACTTAGGGTCACGTTCGTTCGATCCAAAGAAAAATCCTTTTTTATCCCTGGTCCATCCCATGAAACCCGTTTTTGCATTTTCAGCCGGTGTTAACTCGGTAACATTGTATTCTGCATCAAGCATATAGATGTGGCTGATCTCGTTTCCACCCTTATCAGATGAATACAATATGCGTTCATCTTCCGGAAAATAAGAAATACCAAAAACAGATTCTTCTGTGGATTTAGTAAGTTGTGTAGAAGCAGAACCATCAACAGGCAAGGCAAAAGCGTTGTAAATCCCTGTTTCGTTGCTGGTTACCAGCAGTTTGGTCTCATCAGGCGAGAAGCTACCGCCATAAATGTTTACGTTTTCATAAAACTGTCCGATGGAATACTTTTTAACCTCCCTGGGTTTTTTCTTTCCTGATTTTTCACCTTGCTGCGAACAGGCAACAAAGACAATACTTAAAATAATGATTGCGATTTTTTTCATAATAATGTAGTGTTAAAGTTTTAAATTATGATTTCCTCAAAATTAGATAATTTAGTAAGAAAACAAAACCCTGTAAAACAGAGATTTATGATAATATACGTTCACAATAAATTGTTGCTGATACTGCATTTTAACATTTGTTTAATATTTTCTTTGTAATGACTCCCTTATATTTGCGACCAAATAACAAAACATAAAAAATGAAACAAAGAATCTTAATCCTTTCAATACTGTTATTGTTTGCGGGAGTTGTTACCCAGGCACAAAGCGGTCCTTCAAATAAAATAAATGACATCAGTTTTAATGCAAAAGTGGTTGACCTGAATGAGGCCAAATATGAAGCGAAATCGCTTGACAACATTCTTAAGAAATACAAAGAAAAAGTAATATATCTCGACTTTTGGGCTAGCTGGTGCGGACCATGTAAAAGGGAAATGCCATATTCCCAGAATGTGAAAAAAGATTTTGCAGATGAAGATGTTGCATTTGTTTACATTTCTACAGATAAAAATTCTGAAAAATGGAGAAACATGATCGATCAATTGCAAATTTCAGGCGATCATTATCGGGCAAGTCCGAAGGTAAGGAACGAGATCATTAAAAAGTTTAACCTTCAGTATATTCCCCGTTATGTGTTGATCAATAAAGATGGCAAAGTAGTTGATGAAAACGCAAAACGACCAAGCGATCCTATCCTTATTAAGGACATTGAAAAGTTACTGATGTAAACGGGGTTTAACAAGCAAGGAACATAACAACTATCAAAGAAGGTAGTTTTGTAAATAAAATAAAGATCAAGCAGGTTTTTTTATTTTTGACAATAATTAAACCTGTTTCTTTTTGGAATATTTTGATGTTATCATCGTTGGTGCCGGTCCTGCCGGGATGTGGTGTGCTGAGAAACTGAGCGACACCAATCTATCTGTTCTACTGCTTGAAAAAAACAACGAACCGGGTAACAAAATTTGTGCCGGGGGTATTACCCGGAAAGGGATTTTGATGCTTGATATTCCTGACGAAATAGTTGAACAGAAAGTCAACAACTTTGTGCTGCACTCAAGACATTTTAAACATGCCAAAGAATGGCCGGTTCCGATAACTTATACAGTTAACAGGTTGGAATTTGGCAACTGGCAACTCCAGCGATTAAAGAATACAGATATTCAATATCGCAACAATGCCAGGGTAACAGCAATCAAAGAAAATCAAATAATTATCAATGGTAGAGAGGCGATTGGGTTCAAGTACCTTGTTGGCGCTGACGGGCCTGTTTCCATCGTCAGGAAACACCTGAAACTTCCGGTTGAAAAGGTACTCGCAACCGTTCAGTACTATATTCCCCTGGAAACTGTCGAGCCAAAAATGGAGTTATTCTTAGACCATAAATATTTTCATTCATGGTATGTCTGGCTGTTTCCACATAAAAATCGTATTGCTGTTGGCGCCTGTAGTAACGCGAAGTGGCTGTCGGGCAAGAAATTGAAAAACAACTTTCACAGATGGCTCAAAGAAAAGGGAATTGATGTATCGAATGCTGAGTATCAATCTTTTCCTATCAGTTATGATTACAGGGGTTTGAAGTTTAACAATACTTTTCTGGTTGGAGAAGCAGCAGGAATGGCATCAGGATTTACCGGGGAAGGAATTTATCAATCATTGGTTTCGGGAGAAGTTGTTTCAAACATAATCAAAGGAGAACCTTACGAAGAACTATTGGCCGAAATCCTGCAATACAACGATTATCAACATAAATTTCTGGAACTACTTCAAAAAATAGGACCGCTACGCGGATTGGCTCATGATCTTATCATTTTATTGTTGAGAAACAGCTTTGTCAACAAACGAATAACCGAAGGATTCTCATAAACTTCGAAGCAAACCCTTAAACAAAACCAGCATCTGTTTTTCTGCAATGGCGGCATTTCTCAATATATCATCTATAACAACAGCCTGTAAATTATCAGGATCGCACAAATCAGTTACAACTGATATGGCAGCAACTTTCATATTCATCTGGTTAGCAACAATAACCTCGGGTACGGTTGACATACCAACCACATCGGCGCCCATGGTTCGGATAAACCGGTATTCGGCTCTTGTTTCCAGGCTGGGCCCTGTCCAGGCCACATAAACACCTTTGTCTATATCTATGTTATTTTCCTTTGCAATTTGTTCCATTTTTTCAATCAATCCGCGATCATAAGGCCTGCTCATATCAGGAAAGCGCGGGCCGAATTGATAGTGGTTTTTACCAACAAGCGGATTACCGGGCAACATATTGATATGATCATCAATGATCATCAGTGAAGCCGATTTGTAGGTTGGGTTAACTGCACCACATGCGTTGGAAACAAGCAGCGTTTCAATACCTAGCAACTTCATCACCCTAACGGGAAAAGTAATTTCCTGCAAGCTATATCCTTCATAATAATGAAACCGGCCCTGCATAACAAGCGTTTCAACGCCTTCGAGTATACCGTAAATTAACTTACCATGGTGAAACTCAACTGTTGCTTCAGGGAAATGCGGAATGTCCTCATAATCAATACAAAGCTTAATATCTATTTCATCTGCAAGTTTTCCAAGTCCGGTTCCCAGAATAATACCAACGCCAACATGATCAACTCCTTTTGAGCGGAGAAAATCAGCGGTTTCAACTGCTTTTTTATACATTAGATTTTTCGTTTTCAATTCTACAAACCTAATCATTTTGCGGTTTTGATTATTTCCTGACAGGCCTCGTTATTGCCAAAACGCAAAAGATAGATTAAATTAAAAGTAATTTAGCAGCATCAAATAATTGGCACATGGTACGATCATTTATAATTGCGGTTGGAATAATTTTCCTGGCAACCCAAATAGTTTCACAGCCTGTATTCCCGGAAAACGGAGAGTTATATATCGATAATGTTGTACCGAGAATTGACATCACGGTTGATCCAGATTCGCTTGAATGGCTTTATGAGCATGAAAACCTGGAAAGTGATATTGAATTTACAGCCCAATTTGTATTCGACAACGGTAACATCAGGGATACTATTTATCCTGTCGGGTTCAGGTTAAGAGGCAATACTTCCAGGTATTCGCAAAAGAAATCTTTCAAGATTGCATTTAATCGTTTTACTTCAGGTGGCAAATATTATGGTGTAGAAAAACTAAATCTGAATGGAGAACACAACGATCCTTCGGTGATCCGGTCGAAAGTTTGCTGGGATATTTTGCGGAAGATGGAAATCCCTGCACCACGGTCAAATCATGTTCGGGTTTTCATTAATGGAGACTACTATGGCCTGTACATCAGCGTGGAGCATATAGACGAAGAGTTCGTAAAATCACGTTTTAACTACAACGACGGCAACCTGTACAAATGCCTCTACCCTGCCGATTTAAATTATATCGGAGATGACCCTGATTTATACAAACTTGAACATGGCGATAGGCGTATTTATGAGTTGAAAATTAATAAAGAAGCCGACGATTATTCTGATTTTGCTCATTTCATTGATGTGCTCAACAATACATCCGATGCAAATTTTAAATGCGACATGGATGAAGTTTTCAATACTTATGATTATCTGAAAGTTATAGCAGCAGATATTTTATTTGGCAATTGGGATGGTTATATTTACAATCAAAACAACTTTTACGTTTACCACAATACAATAAGCGACAAATTTGAATACATAATCTACGACCTTGACAACACATTGGGAATAGATTGGATAGGCCGTGACTGGGGCGACAGGAATATGTACGACTGGCAGCGACATGGCAGTCATTACCGACCGCTTTATGAAAGGATTATAGATAACCAGGAATTGCGTGATCAATACACCTTTTATATGAAACAGCTGGTTTCGGAGACCCTGGATTTGGATTCGCTGATCACTGCCATTGAAGACCGGAGGGATATGATTGCACCTTACCTGATGAGTGATCCTTTTTATCCATTGGATTATGGGTATTCCATAAACGATTTCTATAACTCCTTTCATCAGCCGTTGGGCGGGCATGTGGATTACGGTTTGTTTCCCTACCTGCAAACAAGGGTTGATGCCATCAATGATCAACTGGAAAATACGACAATGAAACCTGTTATCAAATACATCAGTCACAATCGTGGTTCATCTTCCGAAGTGTGGGTTAAGGCTTTTGTTGATGTGAACAATATACCGCCAGATGTTTCAATTAAATATACTATTGAAGGTGAGGCTGAAAATGAAGCTTCCATGTATGATGACGGACAACACAACGATGAAGAGACAGGTGATCAAATTTATGGCGGTCTTATCGACAATATACCGGAAAACTCCTCGCTTACTTACCAGGTATCGGTAATTGACAACGGCGATAATGAAAACACCCTGCCCTGCGACCCTGTGCTGGTACCACCGGGAGGAGGAAGCGATATCATGCTTTACATCAATGAGTTTATGGCTTCGAACGACACGACCATTGCCGATGAACATGGTGATTATGATGATTGGATTGAGGTGTATAACCCGGAAAGTGAAACCATATGGCTCGGCGATAACTACCTGACCGATAATTTAACGAAACCTGATAAATGGCAAATGCCTGATGCTTATATTGAACCGGGAGAGTTCCTGATCTTCTGGGCTGACGGTGAGCCCGAACAGGGGCCTTTCCACACCAGTTTTAAACTAAGCAAGGATGGTGAGGAAATTGGAATTTTTAATTCGGAACTGGCAACAATTGATGAATATTTATTTGATCAGCAGGAAGCTGATATTTCCGAAGGCAGGTTACCCAATGGCGGATCCGCATGGGTATTTTTTGAAAAGCCTACACCGGGAGCAAGTAATGAGGCTTCAAGTATTCCTGAAACCACAAATACAAATTTAATAGTTGTCTATCCGAATCCGGCAAAAGGTACCGTTGTGAATTTGTCCGAAGCATGCAATTTCACGATTTATGATATGATGGGACAGCTAATTGTCCAACAGAAAAATTCACATTTAATTAACATAAGCCAATACAACAAAGGAATATATTTTGTTGTTATTGATAATGGACAAACATTAAAATTGATCATTCAATGATGAAAAACGGCCTTGCGCGATTATTTTTTATTACTATAATAATCGCTTTTTCATTCTATTTAAGCGGACAATCTTCACAAGAAAACATGAAAGAAAACAACCAGCCGGTAAAAACAGAAAAACAATGGAAACAGGAGTTAACTGATGAAGAATACCGTGTTCTTCGTCAATGCGGAACTGAGCCTGCATTTACCGGAAAGTACTATAACCACAAAGAGGACGGTACATATGTTTGTGCAGCATGTGGCGCAAAATTGTTCCGTTCCGATACCAAATATGAATCCGGTTCAGGATGGCCGAGCTTTTATGCCGCTATCGATAAAAAAACCATCAAAGAAGTTGAAGATAACAACTTTAGTATGCGTCGGATTGAGATCAAGTGTGCAAATTGCGACAGCCACCTGGGGCACGTATTTCCTGATGGACCCAAACCAACCGGTCTTCGTTATTGTGTGAATTCGGTTTCGCTGGGTTTTAGTAAAGATGGGGGAAAAGAATAACGAAAACTTAATACATCAAGGTCAGTCGCCAGCATTCCCGCCTTCGCTCCGCTACGGTCGGGCAGGCAATATCCAGTGCATCCAAATATTTCATCAATCCTCCAAAACAACCCAATATCTAAGATTTTTGACAACCCTATTCTATCTTGATATTTTCCCATAAAATTGGCAACCAAAGCTCATAACTTTCGTACAAGATTATAAGATATGACACCTCAGAATGTTTTGAGGTGTTCTGTAGTATATGAAAAAATGCAACTTTAAAAAGATACGAATATGAAAAAGCTACTGGTATTTGTTGTTATTATCGCTTCGTTAACAACCGTTTATGCACAGGAAAGCGATGCCCCGTTTAAAAAATGTAACACTATAAAGATCATTCCTAAGGGTGATGCGGACAGTCTGATGGTACACTTTGCAGCGTTTTTAGAAGACGAAGGTTACAGCATTCGCAGGATCAATGAAAAGAAGACAAACCTGCGTACGGCTCCTTTCAATATGATTTCGCATAAGCAAACAAATGCGATCATTCATGTAATGGCCCCACGTAAAACCGAAGACAACTTTCTGACCGTTACAGCTTTTGCCAAGCAGGATGAGTATGGTAAATCGATGTATAAAATGAAGAAATCATCCGCCAATTTCACATTGGGTGGTTTGTTGTTTAAGGAAGTAAATTTCCTGGCGAATAAGTTTGCCGATACATACAATTACACCTTGGTGTATATGAAGAATAAGCATTAGTATTCTGTAAGTTTTGTATCACAGTTAAAACACATTTCTATTACTTATATTTTATTTTTAAAATCAGTATTGAAATAATGAATACTGATGTAATTGCATTAGCCAGTATAACTGGCAAGTCATTGATAAAAATCCCATAAATCAGCCACAGAATAACCCCAGTGCTTAATATGATATACATGGCCAGGGAAAGGTCACGTGTATTTCTTGTCCGTATTGTTTTGATAGCCTGAGGAACAAAAGCAATTGTTGTAAAAGTTGCTGCAACAAGTCCGATCAATGTTATCCAATTTATTTCCATTGGGATGTTTATTTATAGGATATTCATCGTAAAGATAAAAATTACCATCCAAAAACTCCTACAGCCTTTTATATAAGCAATTTGGTATAAGTGGCTGAAGTTTTATAAATTTGATTGAGGATATAAAAAGTTGTAGCGAAAAAGAAAAGGAGAAATTCATGAACATAAAGAAGCTCATACTGGCAACGTTGGCTGGAAGCATCACAATGTGGATTCTTGCCGGTTTATGGCACGAATTACTCATGGCAAAGTTCTACGCTGGCGAGACCGAAGCGACACATGAAGGAACAGGCGTTATCTTCCTTGCGTATATGATGCTCAGCATCCTGATGGCCTATATATATCCACTCGGCTATAAGGGAGGACGACCAGCAGTCGAAGGTTTGAGGTTCGGCATCGTGATTGGTCTGTTGTGGGTATTCCCGCACGGGCTCGCCATGGCAGGCGCACATGGTGATTCTATTTCATATGTTATCATAAATTCGGCATGGCATATGATCGAACAAGGAGTTGGCGGCATCATCATCGGTCTTGTCTATGGAAAGATTCAGGCTGTAGCTAAAAATAAGACTGAGCAACCTGAAAACCAACACTAAAATAAATAAAGATTTTTACCAGAAAACTTTTATAAAAAATGAAAGCTGCTTCTCTTAGTTATCTCAAACAAGAAATGAAGAACCGTTCTTCAAATGAATTATTGGAGGCTTGTTTACGGTTGGCTCGTTTTAAAAAAGAAAACAAGGAATTACTTACATACTTGCTTTTTGAAATACAAGATGAACAAACTTATATTGAATCAATAAAAAAGGAAATAGACGGGCAATTCCAGGAAATTAACAAAAGCAATATCTATTTTGCAAAAAAGAGTCTGCGCAAAATTGTAAGAACCACAAATAAATTCATTCGGTATTCAGGTCGTAAACAAACCGAAGTTGAATTGCTTGTACATTTTTGTCAGTGCCTGAAAGAATCTGGTATTCCCATGGATAATAGTATTGCGCTTAGCAACATCTATAACCGGCAAATTCAGAAAATTAAAAAAGCCATAAGCACACTCCACGAAGATTTACAATATGATTATGGCATAGAATTAAAATTACTTCTTTGATGTTTCGGGTCAGCTAAATTGGAGCTAAATAAAGTTGAAGGATGCTTTTCATTTTTATAGTACTACCACGAACCTGCCGGCCGGACAGGCGGGTTTAGTGGAACCCCGACAAATGCAATTATGATTGAATGCATAAATGCGATAATAAAAATATTCGGAGTATTGAATCGGGAGTGACAAGGGAACCATCTCCAAAATGCTTATAAAGAAGATACATTCTGACTGGTATAGGTTGGGGAAATTTGATAATTTTAAATAATGTCTATCTGCATTGCAAACGAGGGGAAGATAGGAGGTTTATGGGAGGTTTATAGGAGGTTAGTTAACTTATCACCTATTATACATATTTACTTATATCACTGATTTTATGTTGTTTAACAATTTTTTACTCCTATAAACCTACACTATAGCATAGGTAAAAAACTATGATAAGCCTTACTTGACGCATAGCTAATTAATGCCTCTCTTTACACCTTGAAACACCAGAAGTTCAAGTTTGACAAAAAAACAAACTTAAACAAGGTGAGACAAAAAGGAATGATTACTACAAATTGGCAACAACGATTACACTGCCGATTAAAAAGCCCCACAACATTATGAGCTTGGTAATGTCACGAAAAGTGATAAAGAATGGAAGTTTCTACCAAGTTAACAAGCAAAGGTCAACGCGATTATCAAATTGTTCAGCGTGCATTAGAAAACAATGATCAACAGGCTTACGCCGAATTACTTAAAAACTACCGTGACTCTCTTTACTACATAATGCTAAAAATGACCGGCGATCCGACAGAAGCCGATGATCTTACTATTGAAGCTTTTGGTAAGGCATTTCAAAATCTGAAAAATTACACGCCAAGCTATGCTTTCAGTACCTGGCTTTTTAGGATAGCCACTAACAATTGCATAGATTATATGCGTAAAAAATCCAAGGTTGATGCTGTAATTAATATTAACAAGCAAGAAAGCGATTATATTAGGACCATACAAATGCCCACCTCGAACCCGAATCCTGAAGAGCAGTTTATCAACGATCAGAAAGTTGATTTGATGAGGGAAGTAGTCCAGCGTTTGAAACCGCATTATCGCAAACTGATCGAACTTAGATACTTTAAAGAGTTTTCATATGCTGAGATTGTCGAACAAATCGATTTACCACTTGGCACCATAAAAGCACAAATATTCAGAGCCAGGGAACTTATGTTCCAAATGCTAAAAGACCAAAAAGAAGTTATTTAGTTTACTATAGATTTACATGATGGAAAAAGCCGCAATTTTTGCGGCTTTTTTATTTTAGGAAAAATATTCTTATCACATATATGACCATTGCACAGAAACTCAAACATCTTCCTGAACAAATTATCCCAACTGTGTGAATAAACATCCAATTGGTCTAAACTAAAAAAGGGAAGCGTTTTATGCTTCCCTTTTGCGGTCCGGACGGGACTCGAACCCGCGACCCCGTGCGTGACAGGCACGTATTCTAACCAAACTGAACTACCGGACCATTATTTTGTATGAACTTCCGAAAAATCGGACTGCAAAAATACAGCCTTTTTTCAATTCTCCAAATATTTTGCAGTAAATAAATTCGTGATGCCTGTCCGTCCGATTCAGGCGGGCAAAGCATCACTCCTATTTCTCCCTCTCCTAACATGAGAGGGCCGATGTGAGGTTATCCGAGGGGCTGAGGTGAAGTCATAAAAAAGAGCCAGGGTGAGGTCAAAAATCCTTTATAAATGCACCTTCTTTAGCAACATCATAATAAGCAATTCCTGCCTTTTCTGAAGATTTGATTATTTTATTTCGTTTCCAATAAGGCACCGAGCCGTCAATAATCAGTATTCCAAAGTCAACACATTGCTGAAGGTCTTCAATTTTTAAGTTACTATTTCCCTGTACAATAACAGCATCAACCTCTATAATGTTTTTTCCGGGAAAAAATCGCTTTGCATGCTTGATTGTCATGCATTTATAGTCGCCAAATAAGTAAATTTCGCCATCATAATAAAGATCAAAACTCTGCTTATCGTCATCCAGGTTAATATCTTCAGTTTTATCTAATCCCATTTCGATTCTTCCGTTTTTAATGTGATAGTCAATTTTGCTTTCATCATTTAGCAACAACGAATCCATTACTATTACATGTTTATTACCCCTGATCATATCAATTGCACTGTGCTTGTTAATATTATAAACGATAAACCTGTTCTGATTCAGGACATTGTATTTATGTAAGGTTTGAAAAGCTAGCAGCAAGAATAAAATTATAGTTGTGGGCAAAATAAACCGAAGGTTTCGCTTAAGGAGCCAATAATAAAGTGTAACTATCAACCCATAAACTAAAATAACTTTTATCCATGGAAAATAAAGTCCTTCTATTCCGTTGGCCGGGAGATATTTAACCATGCCTACAACATAATTCATAATGAACACGAAACTTGATAAAACCAACCCGATCAATTGAGGCAGGAGAGGCATCCAGGAGACCATGATGAAAAGCATTCCAACAGCAATAATTCCAAAGGAAACCGGAAAGATAAAAATGTTGGTTAACCAGAAATAAGTGGGTAAATAATGAAAATAATGGGCTGCTAATGGAAATGTACCCAATTGTGCAGCGGTTGATACAACAACAATTGACCAGATTTTATCGAGTATCGGGTTCTTTATATAAAACAACGAATAAATTGGACGATAAAAAATAAGAATTCCCAAAACTGCTGCATATGATAGCTGAAACCCCAGATTAAACAACAGCATCGGATCGACAATAAGCATGATCACTGCTGCTGCAGCCAGTGTGTTGTAGGGGTCACGACTTCGGTTAATTGCCGAACCGACAATAAATAATGAAAGCATCAGGGAGGCTCGCCAAACGGAAGGAGTCATGCCGGTTAGCAATGCATAAGCCCACACAAACAACAACAATAAAATGGTTTTTGTTAGGATGATGAATCGGCCTTTCCTTAAAAAGCCAAGTAAAAAGTTTAGCACCAGGTACACAATACCTACATGTAAACCCGAAACACATAAAATGTGCATCGCCCCTGCCCTCACATAATCCTGCTCCAGTTCGGTATCCATTGCATCATCGTAACCCAATAAAACGGCGGCAGCTACAGCAAATTCCCTGTCGTCCAAACCGTTCTCTATCAATGCATTTATAACCGACAGCCTTGCACGGTTTGCGATGGCCACAACATAGCTTTCAGCATCATTTCCCAGCTTTTCCCATTTATTGTTTTGTACATATGCAATTGCTGATACACCACTTCTGATTAAAAATCCCCCATAATCAAACTCACCCGGGTTTTTCGGTCCGCCAGGCTTATTCAGTTGAGCCGAAAACAACAACTTATCGCCATACGCCAACGAACTGCTGAGGCTGTCCTTTGCAAAATACGTCATTACTTTTACCGGCTTCGGCAATACAAAAGCGCTGTCGGCAAGTTCAGTTATTTTTATGACTGTTTTAACCGATTGCTCAGAAATTGAAGGTTGCTTAACGATAGTCCCGATGTACATCCTGCTGGTTTCAGGTAAGTCGAAACTCATCCTCAAAAAATGGTGATTGGTAAAAAACAAGCCAATGAGGATTATTGCAAAACCTAATATTACTCCATTTACCCAACGAAATTGCCACGACTTGAATTTATAAAATAAAATCGCTGAGATCGCGAGCAAAATAAAGATGGCAGACAATAAATACCCCGAAGATAAACCTCTGAACGAATCAATATGATAGGCAAGTAATAAACCAATCACATAGAAAGAAAGAATGCGAACAAAGGGTCTGGCCGACCAATGCATGGCTCTGGTTTTAGGCTGTACAAGTTAAAGAATTTTAAGGAATCAAATTCAATAGCTTTTGAAAAGGGTTAGCTCTTAATTTCTTTCAGCACTATTTCTGCTGCCCTCCCGGATGCGCCGGCTTGTCCCAGTTTTTCTTTAAGTTCAGTATAATCAGATTGTAACTGCTTGATTTTGTTTGTATCGTTCAGTAAAAGATCCAGTTCCTTCATCAGATTCTTTTTGGTCAGGTCCTTCTGGACTAACTCTTTAACAGCCAATTTGTCCAGAATCAGATTCACCAATGAAATGTATTTAACATGCACAATCCATTTCGCAATGATGTATGAAGCGCTATGACCCTTGTAACATACTACTTCTGGTGTGCCAATTAACGCAGTTTCAAGTGTTGCCGTACCTGAGGTTACAAAAGCAGCAGAAGCATATTGCAGAATATCACGCATTTTATTCATTAACATCTTAACTGGAAGATCGCCGATAATCTGTTTATAAAAATGATGGGTGATTGAACTTACACCGGCAACTACAAATTGGTAATTTTCAAATTCAGGAACTACCTCAAGCATGATTTTAAGCATCTTAGCCACTTCCTGTTTTCTGCTACCCGGAAGGATTGCTATCAGAGGTTTATCTTCAAGTTTATTGGCTTTGTAAAATTCTTCTTTTGGTGTTATTTTCTCATTTGACAAGGAATCCAGTAAAGGATGTCCAACGAATTCAACATCAAGACCATACTTATTATAAAAATCCTTCTCGAAGGGAAGAATTACCATCATCTTGTCAACTACCCGCCTTATTTTCTTAACACGCGAACGTTTCCACGCCCACACCTGGGGCGAAATATAATAGATGACCTTGAATCCTTTTGCGTGGGCGAATTCGGCGATGCGCAGGTTAAACCCCGGATAATCAACAAGTATGAGGGCATCGGGTTGATAATGTTGTATATCACTTTTGCAGAAAGCGAGATTATCCATGATGGTCATCAGATTTTTAAACACTTCAACAAAACCCATAAAAGCCAGGTCGCGGTAATGTTTAACCAGTTCTCCACCTGCCTTTTTCATCAGGTCACCTCCCCAAACACGGAATTCTGCTTCCGGATCTTTCTCTTTTATTGCAACCATCAGGTTGGATGCGTGCAAATCACCCGAGGCTTCACCGGCTATGATGTAATATTTCATTCTGGATCCGGCTAAAAAAGAAAATAAAGCAATGTTAAGGCAAAAGTCACAATCAATATCCCACGGCCTGTTTTATCATAATTCAGGTTTACAAAATAGTATTTGATAGCGAAAAGATTAATGGCAATACTTAACAGGAACAAATACTCTTGTTTACGCAGCATATGGGTGTTAAACATCTCCAATACAAGTATATCAATCAGGTAAAGAACCATGAAAAATACAGCAGGCAGGAGCACTCCAAATAAAATACCTGCGAAAAATTGATCTCGTTTAAACAGTTTTTCCCACATTTTAAATTAATTATTCAAAGTTCAATTTATCAACATATTCATGAGCTGTAAAATCAAATTTTACCGGAACTACTGAAATATAATTATCCGCCAGTGCCTGTTCATCTGTATTACTTCGTTTATCACCATTCACAAACCTGCCCCCTAACCAATAATAGGTACGGCCGTACGGATCTTTGCGCTCTTCAAATTCTTCCACCCATCTGGCTTTTGCCTGACGGCATACTTTTATCCCTTTAATTGGGCTCTGCGATATTCTTGGAATATTCACATTAAGGCACACGCCTTCTGGCAGGCCTTCATCCAGCACTTTCCATGTAATTTTTAATATCCAATCCTCAACATGGCTAAAGTCGGCATCAGGCATATAATCCATCAATGAGAATCCAATAGCAGGAATTCCATCTATCGCTGCTTCCAGTACAGCGGCCATGGTTCCCGAATAAATAATATTAATTGAAGCATTAGAACCGTGGTTTATTCCCGATACAACCAAGTCGGGTGTACGGTTTAGCAGGCGATGTTTCCCGAGCTTAACATTGTCGGTTGGTGTTCCGTTTGTAACATACTCTTTGTAATCTTTTTTGTCCTTTAAAATTCTGGGCATCAAAGGTGTTTGAATAGTTACAGCATGTGCCATCCCCGACATCACCTGCTCGGATGCAATAACCACCACCTCACCCAGTTGCTGCATAATTTCAATTAATTTACGCAGTCCGGGGGCTTTGATGCTGTCATCGTTTGTTACTAATATCAACGGTTTTTTATCCATATATTTTTAGTCAATATTTGTTACCCCAGCCGAAATCACAAATTTCATTACCTCGGTTGAGGAAGCATTTATGGGTGTAATATGATCAGCCGGTACGATAAATAAATTGCCCGACCAGGCATATGAATGCGGCAAATATACCGCTACTTTTTCATTTGACTGGCCTATAATCGAAAGATCGTTGTTGGTGACAAAACCTATTTTTTCGAGTGCGGTGTTGTTGCTGATTTTCACAAGAACAGGCTGATTAAAGCGTTTCTTTTTACCGACAAATGCCGAAACAAGGTCTTTCACAGCCGTGTAAACAATTTTAATCAGCGGAGCTTTGGCCAGCAATTTGTCGAAATAATTGATAATCGGCTGAAAAATAATGGTTGAACCGAGGAAACCAATTAATGTGATAATAAGCAAGAGGATAATCAATCCGAGGCCGGGGATATAAATTCCGATGATCTCGTCAACATAACCCTGCAAAAGACCATTGATATAAAGAAATAGTTTGACAATTGCCCATATTGTGACGGTAATGGGTGCAATTAAAAGCAAGCCCTGAAAGAAGTAATTGAGTAAGCGGGATGATATTTTACCTTTCATAATCTATATTGTTGTTTACGTGCAAAAATATAGCATAAAAGGAAAGGATACTGAGCGATCTATGCAAATCGCAACAGTTCTTCGTACAAGCTGTGTGTTGGCAGGCCCATCACATTAAAGTAAGAACCATCAATTCGTTCGATGGCAACATGGCCTATCCATTCCTGTATGCCATAGGCACCCGCTTTATCAAATGGTTTAAAGGTATCGATATAATGATTGATTTCTTGCAATGATAGTGTTTTGAATACTACACTTGTTGTAACAGAAAAAGTATGCTGTTTATCAAGCGCCTTGATAGTGACACCTGTTATCACCTCATGTGTTTTGCCGGAAAGCTGTTGCAGTATCTCAATGGCTTCAGCTTTACCAGCAGGTTTTCCAAGAATTTCACCATCTAATGTAACAACAGTATCGGAAGCAATAATTAGTGTGTTATCATGAAGGTCATCCTTTGTAAAGGCATCTGCTTTTATTCGGCTTAAAAATTCAGCTGCTTCCACTGGATTTAAATCATCAGGAAAAACCTCATCAATATGTTTAGGCTCAACCCTGAACCTTAGCCCCATTTCCTCAAGCAGTTGCTTACGCCTGGGTGAAGCAGAGGCAAGAATGATATCGTAATGCTTTAATCTCTCAGCTAACATATCCTTAATTGTTTCTAATCGTTACTAAATGAACATTGAAATTTTCTTATCAAATATTATTATTGAATTCCATAATAAGTGGAAATAAGGGGAATAGGATTATAAAGGGAATAGGATCATTAAAACCATTATACCCTTATACCCATATTTCCTCTATCATATTTACAAAATATATTTTTATAACCTGCTAATTAAGAATTGATTTACAATCTGATTAGTTACACTTATATTTATAACTCTGATTACCAAAACCTGCATTAAGAGGCTGTTTAGGAATTAATTAAACTTCAAAATAAACCAATATCATCGACAATATACCAATAAGCATAAGCACTTTGATAAATAATGAAAGCTTGTTGAAGTCTGATTTTGTGTTTGCTTTTATCAGCCAGACAATTATTGCAACGAAAAGGACATCAATTGCAATAAAATATCCGAATAGCAACAGGAAGCCGGCCTGGTAAAAAAATGTTTGAAACCACACCGAAAAAATGAATCCTGCGATGGCCACCACCATTCCTAATATCCTTGATTTTCTTTGTCCATAAGCAACTGCAAACGTCCCGCAACCATATCGGTCGTCTCCTTCAAAATCCTCGATATCTTTAACCACCTCCCGTAATAAGCTGACAATAAATGCAAAACCCATGTACATCAATACAAAGTGGTTTACCAATGGAAATTGTGTCTGAACCGATGAAAATACCATTGCATTGTTACTGAGTGCAAAAAATTCAAATACCCAGACCAATCCGAAGGAGAGCGAGCTTAAAAAGGCAACCACAATATTTCCAACAAGCGGCATACATTGATAACGCTCAGAATAAAACCACAGCAAACCTGCTGCAAACACAAATATCAATGCATAGTTGATCTGGTTTAACATCCACGATAAAACAGTACCCAATATCACACCTGCAACCGTAAAAATCCAATAAAGCAATTGAATTGTTGCAACAGGAAAACGTTTCCCTACCTGGTTTGCCCCGGGTTTGTTGATGCTATCGGCCTGCATATCAAAAAAATCGTTGATCAGGTAACCACCGATAGTTATGAGTAATGTTGAAACAACCAGCAGTATAAAATGAAACATTGACATTCCTGATTCCAATCCACTAGTCTGTAGAATAGGTTGAATCACAAAAAATAGCGTAAATACCATGCTGAAAGTCACAATCAGCAGGTTTGGCCAGCGGATGAGTTTAAGGACATTTAACATTGATTCGCGCAATTTTTTACCATGTATTATTTACCAACTATACGCTTCTTCACTCATCCATTTTCGCTGCACTTTAAGCACTTGTTCTACAATATCGCGAACACAGCCCTCCCCTCCTTTTTTATCAGAGATAAATATTGAAATTTCTTTGATCTCCTCAACCGCATCGGCAGGACAAACAGGGATTCCAATCATTTTCATCACGTAATAGTCTGGGATGTCATCACCCATGTACACCACATGTTTCGGGTTAATATTTCGTTCTGAAAGATATTTCTTCAGCACTACTTCTTTATTTTTCACCCCTAGAAATACATCTTTTATGCCCAGTGTTCCAAACCTGTTTTCCATCGACCTGGAAAAACCACCGGAAATGATCACCACATTAAATCCTAATTTTACGATAAGTTGCAAAACATATCCGTCTTTAACATTGGCACTCCTAAGCGGCTGACCTTCGTCCATTAAAATCACTTTTCCGTTAGTCATCACACCGTCATAGTCAAAAATAAAGGTGTCGACATCTTTTAATAATGCTTTATAATTAGCCATGGTATTTATTTCTGATTTGCATTGATATTAAATGATATAATTCCCTGTATTCCGGTAAATTGCTTAACATTTTCTCGTGTTCCGAGATGGTTGAAGTATCATTTCTTTTTGCCGGGCCTGTTTGCGCTTGTTCCGGCCCAAGCGTTTTTATTTTATTGGCTGTTTCCCTGATCAGCGGGAGCAGCAGATCTAAACTAATTCCTTTTTCTTTTAGTATATCTCCAGCAATATGATATAAATGATTTGTGAAATTATTGACCATTACGGCAGCTAGGTGCAGGTATCTTCTATCTTCTGAGTTTATATACTGCACGTCCTTACTTAGTTTTCCGGCCAGTTCTTTTAATAGTGCTTCTATTTCCTGGTTATTCCCTTCAATACAAAATGGGACATCAGAAAGGTCAATTTCTTTGTTTTTTGTAAATGTTTGCAATGGATAAAAAACCCCGAAATGTTTTGCCGAAGATAAAACTTCAATTGAACTGAACCCAGAAGTATGCGCGATAATACCTTCCGATTTTTGCAAACCTTCAAATGCTTCTCTAATAATAGAATCAGGAACCGAAACCAGGATCAGGTCAACGTTCGGGTTCAATGAATTTGGGCCATTAACTACATCACAATCTACTTGTTGAGCAAATTGCTTTGCATGCGCGACTGTTGGCGAATAAACCTCAGCTATATTTAAGCCTTCCTTTATAAAAGCAAGGGCCAGATGCGAAGCTACATTGCCCGAGCCAATAAAACTGATATTTCGAATTTGTTTTTGTTTATCCAAACCGGTTGGCTGTTAAAAGTTTTTCTGCATTTCCTTTTTTAGGTTGATCAATGCATTATTAACCGAATTAATTTCCTTTTCAAAGCCTTTGATGAGGATATCTTTGGCCAGATCACTTCCCGGAGCAATTTTATCAAGATTTGCAGCCGAAGTACTGATCAATTTCAGGATATCCTCCTTGGCCATCTTAACAAGCTCCCAGGCTTTGTCCGAAATATACAATTGCTGCGACATATTGTGCTCATATTCTTCCCTGATGCTGTTAACCAGCAATGTTTCAAGCTTACTAACCGTTTGACCGGGTTGAATTATCCGGGGAATGATATTAACCGGATTGATACGTTCAAGAAACAAAGCTACTCTTTCGTACGCTTGTAAACGCAGTCCAAGAAGCTTCTTATCTTTTTCCAACTTCCGATCTGATTCTATCTGGGTACGGATTATATCCTGGTTAGCATTAATTGCCTCGATGGCTTTCTGTTGTTGTTTAGCAAGAAAATAAGGCATAACAAGGATAACAACCAGTAATACAATTGTCGGTATTGCAAGTAGTAAGGCACAGGTAATATCTATCATGATCAAGTTGGTTTTATTTCAAATAAAAGTATACAAAAAAACGACTTTTTTGATTTAATGTGTTGGAATTTAATTTTGATTTTTCCCACATTTTATTTTATAGAATTTCTGAGCCATTCTTTAATCAATCTGAAGACGTCGCATGCCTTTGTTACTTAATTAACAATTGCTTATTTAAGTATCTTTGCTGACTTCAAAAATCAAATTAACCTAAAATGGATAAAAGTATATTGGCCGACAGGATAGCAAGCATGACTGAGTCGGCAACACTGGCGATGACACGTAAGAGCCGCGAATTAAAAGACAAAGGCGTTGATGTAATTGCTTTGAGTATTGGAGAACCTGACTTCAATACGCCAGTACTCGTTAAGGAAGCTGGCAAAAGATCTATTGACGATAACATTACCCATTATCCACCAGTCCCTGGCCTGCCTGCTCTTCGTGAAGGTATTTCTAATAAGCTTAAACGCGATAACGGACTTGATTTCAAACCCTCTCAAATCGTTGTATCAAATGGTGCCAAACAGTCAATTGCCAATATTATGTTTTGCGTTTTAAATGAAGGTGATGAGGTAATTATTCCAAAACCTTACTGGGTTTCATACCCCTCAATGGTTCAAATGGCAGGAGGAATATCAGTTTATATAGATGCCGGTATTGAGCAGGATTTTAAGGTGACACCTGAACAAATTGAAAAAGCGATAACGCCAAATACCAAAGTATTTTTGTTTAACTCGCCCAGCAATCCGACGGGTTCGGTTTATACCGAAAAGGAAATTGATGCAATTGCAAAGTTATTCGAGAAATATCCTGACATTCTGATCATTTCTGATGAGATTTATGAGTTGATTGTTTTTGATGGTATTCATAAAAGCCTGGCCGAATATCCATCAATCAAACACCAGGTTGTGATTGTCAACGGAGTATCAAAAGGCTTTGCCATGACCGGATGGCGGATTGGATATATTGCAGCGCCACAGTTCATCGCCGATGCCTGTTCAAAATTTCAAGGCCAATATACATCAGGTGCAGGTACCATTTCGCAAATGGCCGCTCTGGAGGCCATGAACACAGTACCTTCGGAATCGGAAGAACTGAAAACAATGAAGAAAGCATTTGTGGAAAGACGGGATTTATTGATTGATTTAATGAAGAATGTTCCTGGTGTAAAGACAAATGTACCTCAGGGAGCTTTTTATCTTTTCCCCGATTTCAGGCATTATTTTGGCAAATCGAATGGCGAAAGCATTATCAATAACAGCAACGACCTGTGCATGTTCCTGCTCGAAAAAGCACATACAGCTGTAGTACCCGGTGAGGCCTTTGGTACGCCTGACTGTATTCGCTTTTCCTATGCAGCTTCAAAAAACGATATTACGGAAGCTGTCAATCGAATAGCAAAAGCATTGCAATCCCTGAAATAAATTGATATTTACATTGATTTTAAATAAAAAATCCGTTGACTGACTCTACGTGTTTTAGAGACAAATAGGAGGATATTCCAAATAATTTTGTCAACCTTTCATAATAATTATTCCAATAGATGGATTTGAACAGTTCATTGTTAACAACTATCATTATTCAGCATTACGCGATGATTATCTAGTTTCTACTTTTATATCAATTATTTCCATCTAATCAATGGATTTAATTTAACAACTGGGTAAAATGCAAAATGACCAAAATTATCTCTTTATTTTTTCTAAACATTTCTATGTTTTAAGCTCAGCTTGGTTGTTATTGATGATGTAACCTCATTATTAACATAAATAAAGTAGAGTTATGAAAAAATTATTATTATTCATTGCTGCGATAGCAATACTCGCAGCATGCACGAAAAAAAACGCCAATGATGAAACCATTGACAAATGGAATGGATACAGTAACCTGAAAGGTGGTGAACTGGTACAAACTTTATGGGCCGGTAAGACCACAGATGTTGGGACTGTTACATATGGCATTGATGATGACGCCAACTTTTATGCTACCTACGAAACAATTGATAGTTGGGTGATAACTGAAACTCATTTCTTTATTGGTGATAAAGGAGTCATGCCAGTAAATAAAAAAGACCATCCCAAACTTGGCCATTTTCCTTACAAGGATGATTTCAACCCCGGAGTAACAACTGTTACTTATACTTTTGAACTAATTGGTCTTCCGCCAGCAGATGTAAACGGTTTTGTAATTGCTGCACACTCTGTTGTGCATAATACTGATACCGGTGACGAAGAAACTGCCTGGGGATTTGGGGACAAAAAATTCTCTGACAAAGGTTGGGGTTGGTATACAACTGAGTATTTTCAACAAGAAGATAATCCCTATTATATTTTGTTAGGAACAGCATATTCAGGTGGCACTATGACCATATACAGAATAGATGCAACCAATGAAACGTCAGAAGAGTTTTATACTGAAACATTTGAATCAGCACCAGATGCAATTGATGGTAATGCTTATGATCCTGCTAGTAGTAATTTCTTTTTTACTGCAACTTCAAGTGGTATATCTGAGTTAAGAGTTCTTAATCTTCTTGATGACAATCCATCTTATTCTGCTGGGTCACTAGATGGTATTGCAGCTAGCGCGACTTTTAATGATGGTAAATTCTATTATGTAAACGAAACCAATGAAATAATAGAGGTGACATTAGCAGGAACCGATTCATTATCCATAGATAGTGAAACTACCTTTAGTACGATCCCATCTTCAATTACTGTAAATGATATAGCATTCGAACCAATTGGAGATCATCTTTATATCATTGGTGTGTACCAAACCAATGTCGAATTAATTGAATTAGAAGTTTCAACTAACACCTATGCTACCACAACACTCGATGAAAGTGTAGGGGAAAATGCACAAATTGCGTACGGTGATGACGGTACCCTTTATATGATTGATGCAGATTATTCATTCTATGAATTACAACCTGAAACAGGTGTTACTATCCCTATTGTCAATGACTCAATTGTACCGGTTCCGATTTTTGATCTTTCAAGAGGCCCTACAATGTAAATTGTCAGTAATAAAACTTTTAAAGGGTCATCAAAATAAACTTTCTCGTTTTTTAAGGTTCGGAGGTCCGGGATTTCTCAGCCCGGGCCTCCATTTTTAAATCTCACTCAATTATACTAACCAATCTTTCCTGATTGAAGAAAAAGGATAAACTTCTCATTTGTAAACAATTCTTTTCATATTTAACCATCTACTCAACTTTCTTACCTGAAAATCGTATAAGATTTATGCAGGCAGGAAAATATCTGCTCAATCTACTCGGCATACTCGGCTTTAACAAATTGAATAATAAAAAATTTAAACGAGAATGTTATCCAAATTACTTGTTACGAACACCAAACTTTCCTCGAAACAGGCAATTGATAATGTTATGGTATGTAACAATTAATAACTAAATCCTATAAGATGAAAAAAGCATTATTATTCATTGCTGTAATCGCTGTAATTGCAGGATGTACAAAAAAAGAAGTAAACAATGATTCACCTATTGATATTTTCAATGGGTATGGCCATTTGAAAGGGAGTGAACCAGCCGCTACCTTATGGGCAGGTAAAAATACGGATGTAGGTACAGTTACCTACGGCATTGAACAAATTGATGGAGTTGGGTATTTTACCGCTACTTATGATTTGACCGGAGGATGGACAATGTCAGAATCTCATTTGTATGCAGGTCCTCTTGGTGACATGCCGTTGAATAAGCCTGGAAATCCAAAAATCGGGAGATTCCCTTATGCTGAAGATCACAGTCCAAATGTAACAACCTACACTTATTATGTAAATTGTAATGATCTTCCTGAATACGAAGATCCAGGATTTACAACTGCTGCACACGCTGTAGTTCATGGACCGAATGGACAGGAAGAAACCGCATGGCGTGATGGCGACCATAATTTTCCTGGAAAAAGATGGGGTTGGTATGATGATTTTTACTATGATGACGCAGGAAATCCGATAACAGTTCTTTATGGTACTGAGTATACAAATGATGGTTACCTGAATGTTTACCTCTTAGATGTTACAAATGGTACTATTACCCACCTGTTAAACGAGCTGGTAGGTTCTCAGGGAACTGAATTTGACGGTACTGCATTTGATGAGGAAAATGGCTATTTCTACTTTGTAGATTATAACACTTCTGAACTCTATTATATCGAACTGTATGGTGATTCTGACGTTGTTTCAATTGGAACACTGAATGGAGTTGCATCAAATGCTACATATTATGATGGTAGTTACTACTATGTAGATGCAAATACCAACGAATTAATTCAGGTTCAACTGAGTGTATCAGATGATGGTTCTCTTTACATAATTTCAGAAGTCGTTATCAGTACAGTTCCATTTTCTGTAAACGTTAATGATATTGCATTTGATCTATCTGGCAATACCATGTACATCATAGGTAATTATAATGGTACCGTACAGTTAATTGAATATGATTTAGGATCAGATACCTATTCATCACTGGATATTGATGTTCCAACTAATGCACAGATTGCGTTTGGTAGTGATGGTTCATTATATGTAGTTTCATCAGGAAGCAATGGTGAGGTGATTATTGAAATAATTGATCCGGATACAGGAAGTTCAACACTTATAACAGGTAATGCTAATGATAATGATGATGATAATGGAACTGAGGAAGTTAATCCGTTTACTGACCTGGCACCAGGACCATTAATGTAAAGATAGAATAAAAATACCCGGACGCCTGAAATACATAATCAGGCTTCAATCCAAACACGCGCAAAAGCGCGTGTTTTTTTTGCTTTAATATTTTTACTTTTGCCTGTTATAATACGTTCAATATGCTCACTACCGAAATTGTCTCGCGCTTATTTACAGGCTTTAACAACCTGAATGTAATGATTATAGGGGATGTTATGGTTGACTCATATATTTGGGGAAATGTAGAACGAATTTCACCCGAAGCTCCGGTACCCATTGTAAACGTCGAAAAACGTGAAAACCGAATGGGCGGTGCTGCTAATGTGGGGTTAAATGTTAAATCGCTGGGCGCTAATGCAATCCTTTGTTCAGTTATTGGCCACGACCGGAAAGGAATTGATTTCCTGAACCTTCTTGTAAAAGAAGACATGACAAACGAAGGCATTGTAAGAAGCGATGATCGGCTAACTACTACCAAATTTCGTGTATTTGGAAACCATTCACAAATGCTTCGTGTAGATGAAGAATACACTGATGATTTGAAAGAAGATGATTTTAACCGGTTAATTGAAAAAATCAAGCAATTATTTGATACCCGGCGAATTGATGTCATTATCTTTCAGGATTACGACAAAGGTGTAATAAACCAACAATTAATCGATTACGTGGTTGCAGCAGCTGAAGAACTGAATATCCCGGTGGTTGTAGACCCAAAACAGAAGAATTTCCTTAACTACAAGCGTGTTACACTTTTCAAACCCAACCTTAAAGAGGTGAAAGAAGGCTTAAATATAAACTTCGACCCCAATAAACAAACTGAGTTAGAGGATGCTATATCGAGATTATCAAGCTTATTAGAAGCCGAAATGGTGCTGAATACGCTGTCGGAGAAAGGTGTTTACATAAAATGGAAAGATGGCTCACAAATTATACCGGCACACTTAAGAAATATAGCAGATGTTTCTGGTGCAGGCGATACCGTGATCAGTGTTGCCGCCCTGTGCCTGGCTCTTGGTATCGAAGCACCGGATATGGCAGCAATTGCAAATCTTGCCGGCGGATTGGTGTGTGAAGAGGTTGGTGTTGTTCCTATTGATAAAATCAGGTTGCAGGATGAAGTAATTCGTATTCTAACCAATTAATTCATCAGCAAATTAATGCCTCAGCTACAAAAAAAACAAGCAAAAAAAGAGCGGGTACGCTTAATGTTTAACGACATTGCTCATCGGTACGATTTCCTGAATCATTTTTTGTCGTTGGGAATTGATATTCAATGGCGTAAAAAAGTTAAAAGGTACCTTAAACCATTTCAACCCAAAGAGATCCTGGACGTTGCTACCGGTACCGGCGACCTTGCCATCGAACTTAAAAAGTTAAATCCCGACAGAATTATTGGAATTGATATTGCCATCGAAATGCTCACTGTTGGTAATGAAAAGCTTAGCAAGAAAAAAATCAGCAACATTGTTTTACAACAAGGAGACTCAGAGAACCTGAAGTTTAACGATGAAACATTTGATGCAGTTACCGTTGCGTTCGGAGTCAGGAATTTTGAAAACCTGAATAAAGGCTTAGCCGAAATGTGCAGAGTAATGAAAAAAGGCGGGCATGTGGCCATCCTTGAATTTTCGAAACCCAAATCCTTCCCTTTCAAACAGTTTTATAATTTCTATTTCAAATATATCCTGCCAGGGTTTGGCAAACTAATATCAAAGCACAACGATGCCTATACTTACCTGCCCGAATCAGTTGAAAGTTTCGCAGAGGATGTGACCTTCCTGAAAGAAATGGAATTGGCCGGCTTTATTGAGCCGAAACAAAGGAGGTTAACTTTCGGGGTTGCAACTCTATACACCGGGTCAAAATAGATGCTCATTACTTTTTGGAATATTGGAGTAAATTTGCCCTCATTTTACGGGTTTATATACTATGTTCTTCATATATACGTTAACCAATAAATTAAAAATCAGTTTGAAAAGAACGATCATTATATTCGCCTCATTATTCATCTTATTCAATATACAGTCGTTTGAAGCCAATGCCCAGAAACGAAAAGTGATGAACTTGCAGAATTATGACGAGCATCCTTATCACTTCGGATTTATATTGGGTATTAACCATATGCTATTTAGTGTTACGCCTGTATCAAACCTGTCAACAATTCATACCGATCGTGCTGAATTTCCGGATATTTTCGTTGACTCATTATCGGTATTAAGTGTTACCTCCAATCCTACACCTGGTTTTACAATTGGTATTCTTGGGAACCTGAGACTGGGGAAATACGCAGATATGCGCTTTATCCCATCGCTTTCTTTCGGAGAGAGAATGCTGAGATACAATATTTTAAGCTGGGACGAAGGCGAAGAAACTTTGCTTGACATCAACAAAAGTATTACCTCCACCTTTATTGATTTTCCACTGGAATTCAGGTATAAATCCAAACGATTAAACAATTTCAGAGCTTATGTACTGGGCGGGGTAAAATACACGCTTGATCTGGCTTCACAGAAAAAAGAGGAAAGCAGTGATGAAGTAACAGTTAAAATCAGGAAACACGACCTTTCGTTAGAAGTTGGGGTAGGTGTTGATTTTTACACTACTTACTTTAAATTCGGTACCCAGGTAAAAATGGGCTATGGCCTCAACAACCTGGTCAAATACGAGGGTAATATTTATACAAACAGTATCGAATCATTACGATCAAAGGTATTTTTGCTTTCCTTTACATTTGAATAAAATTTCAGTAATGACACCTGAAAAATCCGATCATCGGGATCAACTTTTCGAGAAACTGATTGGCAAAGCTGAGCTTAAACAATCAGTATATCACCAAACATTCAGTTCATTTAAATTATTGAAAAAAGGTATTGATAAACTTACTACCCAATACCACGAGTACTATGATCAAAACAAACCAAAATATCATGTTGAGTTTGATGCCAGATTGAGGGGAGATTTTGAGATTGAACTAAAGTTTGGTGGTGATATCCTGCTGTTTTTGATGCACACCAATGTTTTTGAGTTTTCGCGGGAGCACAGTGTGATGAAAACTAAATATATAAAAGATGACCCTGAAAGGTCCTTCTGTGGTATGATCTGCATTTATAATTTCCTTGCCGATTCGTTTAAATACAACCGCGTAAATGATGTTGGCTACATGATTGGAAGGATTTTTATTAATAAGGACAAGCATTATTTTATTGAAGGAAAGAAAGAACTGGGATTTTTGTTCAATAATTTTGGAGATTATATTTTCGAGAGTGAATCGGTTGAGACAATTGTTGAAGCAGCAATAAAATACACCTTAAACTTCGACCTGCTCACACCTCCATACTTAAAGATGCAGGAAGTTACTATAAATGAGATGAAAAATACGCTTGATGCCATCTCTTTAAAAACAGGTAAACGGCTTGGTTTCAAGTTCCAGGCTGATGTTGAGGAAAATAAATAGATACCATTATTCCTTTTTTCGTTTTTTATAAATTTCACCAAAATCATTTTATAATTAAAATTATTTTTTACTTTTGCAGCCGCTAAAGAAAAATGCACCGTTCGTCTAGCCAGGTCAGGACGCCAGGTTTTCATCCTGGTAACACGGGTTCAAATCCCGTACGGTGTACAAGCAAAGCCCGACACGATAGTGTTGGGTTTTTTATTTTCAGCTGTTGGAAATTTATTTTCATAAAGCTGAAAATAAAAAAGACAAAAATGAGCGAAGCGGAGTTGGGCTTTGCTTGATACCCCCCCTTTTTGGATTCGCGCAAGCAAATCCCGATAATCCCTCCCGCAATTAGTCTATTAATGATTAAAAATCATATTTCATTTGCATCCAGATTACAAATCCGGATGAGTTGGGGAATCGGGAAATTCGAAAAGCCCTTAACTTTTCAACCCTCCGGAAGCAAACCCACCCGGAGGATTAAATTTTAAGAGTCCCTCAATTTTTCTTTACCTTTGCCCCCCCGAAAAACTACCTGAACTTTATCCAATATTATTTTGTTTAGAATAAATGGAAAACAACAATAAACATCGTTTACAATCAGTAAGGTCACTAACCGATTCCACTTATGTTCTTGAAATAGAGCGAAGGGGAATGGAGTTTGAGGCCGGACAACATATACTGCTGGGAGAACCTATTAATATCCATAAACGGGAGTACTCGATCTATAGTGGGACTAAAGATGAAAATCTCGAAGTGCTGATCAAAGAAGTTGAAGATGGGCTTGTTTCAAAACAGCTAAAAAAGTTGCAGCAGGGAGACATGCTTGAAATAGAAGGCCCGCTTGGTTTTTTTTCTATCGACCCGGAAATGATCAGACAAAAACGGAAATTCTTATTTGTGGCAAGCGGAACCGGGATCGCACCATTTCACAGTATGATCAGAAGCATTCACGATCTGGATTATCAGCTACTTCATGGTGTAAGATATACTGAAGAAGCTTACGAAAAGAACACATATAATTTGGAAAGGCATGTGGTTTGCACCAGCGGTGATGACAAAGGTGACTTTAATGGTCGCGTTACTGAATATATCAAACAGAATGAATTTGATAAGGACACCATTTGCTACTTCTGCGGAAATTTTAACATGATCAGGGAAGCGATGAGTTTGCTTGAGAAAAAAGGAATTCCACCGGCACAGCTTCACGCAGAGGTGTATTTTTAAGGAGTGTTGGAATGCTGGAATAGATATAACTCAGAAACAAGATTGATACTACTCCATTACTCCAACATTCCATCACTCCAAACTGAAATAGGTACTAAGTAATACAGTACTCTAACAAAAGGAAAGGTCATTAGCATTACTCTATGAAATACCACATCGTACAGCTGGGATGCCAGATGAATATTTCTGACAGTGAGCGCGTAAAGCAGGTCATCGAGGGAATGGGGTTTGTGCTCACCGAAAAAGAAGAGGAAGCTCATCTTCTCGGTGTAATCGCTTGCTCGGTGAGGCAGAAAGGCATCGACAAGGTATATTCGATGGTAAACAAATGGAATAAATGGAAGAACAGGAAAAGCCTGATCACATTTGTTTCGGGTTGTGTGTTGCCGACCGACCGTGAACAATTCCTCAAATTGTTTGATATGGTTTTTCCGATGAGCGACCTGCCTGATTTTCCGGATATGATCCATCAATACGGTATTGTAACGCCTGCAGGATTGCAACCGCTCGATAAAGGAATAGAAGACCTGAGATTTGAAAAAGCCATTGATGAAAAGGAAGCCACTTTTTCGTTGATGCCTGCTGAAATCATACCCGGAAACCAGGAGAAAAGCATATTACGACCTGATAAAGGCATTGAGAATTTCTGGGACATCTCACCCAAATACGAATCATCATTTGAAGCATTTATTCCCATACAAAATGGATGCAATAAGTTTTGCACTTTCTGCGCAGTGCCTTATACCAGGGGACGTGAGGTATCGCGTCCAGCTGTTGAAATTTTAAAAGAGTTAAAACAGCTGATTAACAAGGGTTTTAAATCCATCACATTGCTTGGTCAAAATGTGAACTCATACGGTTTGGATAAAAAAGGTGAAGAAATTAGTTTTTCAGAATTGCTGGGTAAAATCGGGAAATATGGTGAGGAATCCGGCAAAGATTTCTGGGTGTATTTTACTTCTCCGCATCCGCGCGATATGGGTGATGATGTGATTGAAGTTATTTCAAAGTACAAATGTCTTGCAAAGCAGATCCATATCCCGGTACAGTCAGGAGATAACGGCATGTTGATCAGGATGAACAGGAAACATTCGATTGAAAAATACAGGGAGATAATTCAGAGCATCAAACAGTTAATACCGGAAGCTACTATCTTCACTGATATCATTGTAGGCTTTACCGGAGAAACAGAAAAAGAGTTTGAGAATACACGAAAAGTCATGGAGGAATTTAAGTACAATATGGCTTACATCGCACAGTACTCTCCTAGGCCCGGTGCTGCCAGTTCGCGCTGGTCTGATGACATCCCTAAGCATGTTAAAAAAGAAAGATACCACGAGCTGACAGAGGAGTTGATGAAACACTCTTTAGAATACAACAAAAATCTCATTGGGAAAACTGTAAAAGTTCTTATCCGGGGAAAGGACCGGAAAGAAGGATATCTGTCAGCATTAACAGAAGGGAAGATCATCGTCAGGTTTTCTTCAAATGATGAATCACTGATTGGGAGATTTGCAGAAGTGAAAATATCATCGGCTGTGCCATTTTCAACAGAGGGAGAACTTATTAAATTAAAAACTTTCGCTTCAAGCGTTGAGGCTTGAAGCAGTTACTTATGATAGATGAAGAAAGTAGCTTTTAAAACATTAGGGTGCAGGTTGAATTTGTACGAAACAGATGCCATTGCTTCTGAGTTCTCGAAAAACAATTACCGCATTGTCGATTTTGGAGAAGATGCCGATGTTTTTGTAATAAATACCTGTACCGTTACCAACCAGAGCGACCAGAAATCACGCCAGGTAATCAACCAGGCCAGTAAATTGAATAAGGATGCCCTGACTATTGTAACCGGCTGCATGGCCACCAATTATAAAGAAAGACTGCAGGAAAGCGATAAGATTGATTATGTGGTTGATAACGAGCATAAAACTTCTGTTTTGTCAGTTGTGGAGTCACATTACCAGGGTCATGAAGTTGACCCGGATCAGTTTGAAAAGGATGTTTTTGGATTTGCTCCGGCAGAAGAAACCTTTCATACGCGCAGCTTCATTAAAATACAGGACGG
The DNA here is from genome assembly GCA_030596395.1 of Chlorobiota bacterium. Lineage (GTDB taxonomy): Bacteria > Bacteroidota > Bacteroidia > Bacteroidales > F082 > JAADID01. The sequence goes on from JAUVKF010000001.1 coordinate 45,073, forward strand.
ATGTGATAACTTCTGCACTTTTTGTATTGTACCAAAAGTTCGTGGAAGAGCGATTAGCAGGCCTGCTGAAGAGATATTTGAAAACATCAGGCAGGTGGTTGATTTTGGCTATAACGAGATCGTACTTACTGGTGTAAACCTGGGCCGATACAAACACAAAGATTACGATTTTGAAAAATTAGTTGAAGATATCCTGAGAATTGAGGGTAATTTTCGTGTCCGTATTTCCTCAATTGAACCAGACGGTTATTCAGAAAGTTTCTTTCGATTATTTCAGAATTCAAAACTCGCTCCTCATATGCATATATGCCTGCAAAGTGGTTCGGAGGATGTTTTACTCCGAATGAGGCGGATGTACACTGCTAAAGAATTTGAGCAGATTGCAACAAAACTTAAAACCGATTACCCAAATTTCAACTTAACCACTGATCTTATTGTCGGTTTTCCTGGAGAAACAGAGGAGGATTTCAACAAAACCCTCGACCTCACAAAAAAGATTGGTTTCGGTCATGTTCACACCTTTAAGTATTCGGTGCGAAAAGGCACACGTGCTGAACGCATGCAGGATCATATACCGGAAAAAGTAAAAACAGAAAGGAGCGGGATACTTCGAAAGGTAATTGAGGAAACTAAATTAAAATACCGTCGATCATTCATCGGAAAAGAACAAACTGTATTGATCGAAACTTTTGATAAACAAGGCTTTGCAAAGGGTTATGGAGAAAATTATATACCTGTTTTGATCAAAGAGCAAAACCTTGAACACAATAATTTCTATCCAGTAAAAATATCAGGTATTGAAACTTTGGATGAACCTGTATTGATTGGGGAAATCATTAAGATCACAAATTCACTGTCAAAATAAAGATGTAAAAATTTCATTGTGTAAAAAAATATCGTACTTTTGCACGCTCAATTTTTATTTCAAATAAAATTAGATTATGGCTAATCATCCATCAGCACTTAAACGAATCAGGCAGAACGAAGCAAGGAGAATTCACAACCGTTATTACCAAAAATCAATGCGTAATGCAGTTAGAAAATTCAGAACCCTTGAAAACAAGAAAGAAGCAACTGAACAATTGCCAAAACTGTATGCAATGATTGACAAGCTGGCGAAAAGGAACATGATCCACAAAAACAAAGCTGCTAACATCAAATCAGGTATTACTAAGTTCGCGAACAGCCTTTCGTAAAACATAATTGAAGATATTGAAGCCCGGATGTTAATTACGTCCGGGTTTTTTATTGGTTTTAACTCACCCCTAATTCCACCAGTAGTGGCCTCACTAAGGGTTTAATACATAAGAATATAACAATCTGTTTTTGATTCAAAAAAAAAGCTGTTGGTGGGAACACATATAACGGAATGAATTTGGCACAGAGAGAATAAAAAAAATACTACTTTTACTTTTCAAACCAAAACTAATGTCAGATCACTATAAAAAACTTCCCATCAGCCAATGGGCAGAAGATGACCGCCCACGTGAAAAGCTGATGCTGAAAGGTAAAGGTCAATTATCTAAAGCAGAGCTTATTGCCATACTGATCGGATCGGGAAACACCGAAGAATCTGCGGTTCAACTTGCTCAAAAAATCCTGAATTCGATAAACAACAACCTGGCTGAACTATCAAACCTGAGTTTGTCCGACCTTAAAAAGTTCAAAGGTATTGGCGAAGCAAAAGCCATCAGTATTATGGCAGCTTTAGAATTGGGTAAAAGGCGATTGTCGGAAGACGTGTTGGTTAGAAAGAAAATAAAATCCAGTGAAGATGCATTTCATATATTATACGCTGAATTATCGGATAAGCAATATGAAGAATTCTGGGTATTGATGCTTGACCGTGCAAACCAGGTAATCAGGAAGGTTAACATCAGTGAAGGTGGTATGGCAGGAACCGTTGCCGATCCGAAAAAGATATTTAAAATGGCCCTCGACCTGAATGCCAGTTCGCTAATCTTGTCCCACAACCATCCTTCAAACAATTTAAAACCAAGTCAGAATGATATTGACCTGACCAAAAAATTAAGGTCAGCCGGAAAGTTATTGGACATTGAAGTGCTTGATCATCTGATATTTGGTAACGATACTTATTATAGTTTTGCAGATGAAAACATTATGTAAAATACAAATCTCAATAAACAAAATCCAAATAATATCCAATGATTAAATCCCAAATAACAAATCTTTTATAAATTGAATATTGGAATTTGAGATTTGTTAAGAGTCTTTTGTAATTTGGCACTTTTAACCCAAGCCTCATGCTCAAAATAGTAACCATTATCGGTGCCCGCCCGCAAATTATTAAAGCTGCTGCTTTGAGTAGGGCAATCAGGTCTCATTTTAAAGATAAGATCAGGGAAATTATCGTGCAGACAGGGCAACATTACGACAGAAATATGTCGCAAGTATTTATTGAAGAGTTGGGCATTCCAAAACCCAGTTATAATTTAGAGGTCGGCAGCGCTTTGCATGGCAAACAAACTGGACGGATGATTGAACGTATTGAGGAAGTCCTATTGGAGGAGCAGCCTGATTACGTTGTTGTTTACGGAGATACCAATTCAACACTTGCCGGATCTATCGCTGCATCAAAAGTTCAAATCCCCATTATTCACATAGAAGCCGGACTCAGGTCGAACAATAAATCGATGCCTGAAGAAATAAACCGCATTTTGTGCGACCATACTGCTACCCTCCTTTTTACACCAACCAAAACAGGTTATTATAACCTGATCAAAGAAGGATTTAACACCAAAAGTAAACCACCTTATTCTGCAGATAACCCGGGAATATTTCATTGTGGTGATGTGATGTACGACAACAGCCTCTATTTTAAACATATCGCAAACCAGAAAAGCCAAATATTTGAAGAGCTGGATATTGTAACCCAACCATTTTACCTGGGCACTATCCATCGTGATAACAATACAGACAACCCCGAAAGATTATCTGCAATATTTTCGGCTTTGAATAAGATCAGTCAACATGAGAAAACTATGATGGTGTTGCCTTTGCACCCGCGAACATCAAAAGCATTGGACATTAATATTGATCGTTCGCTTTTAGAAGAAATAGATAAGAACCCATTCATTAAAATTACCCAGCCGATTTCATTTCTTGATATGATCATGCTTGAGAGTAATTGTGAAATGGTGTTTACAGATTCAGGGGGATTACAGAAGGAAGCTTACTTTTTTGAAAAACCGGTAATTATTCTTCGTGCCGAAACCGAGTGGCTGGAAATTGAAAGTGTTGAAGCAGGTATAGTTACCGATGCTGATGAGAACAGGATAATTGAGGCTCACGATCACTTTAAAAATAACTGGCTAAAACTGGCTTTCCCTTCTGTTTTTGGTGACGGACATGCTGCCGAGTTTATTTGCGAAACTATATTATCAAACAGTAATTAGTTATAAAAAAAAGAAGCCTTATCCACAACAGTTCAGGCCACAAATTACAGATTGCAGATTGTGGACTATAAGCAGTAAACTACAGTCTGATACACAATTCTATATCCTTCATAAATAACACCAAAGTATTGTTTGTTAAATAAATATTAGTATTTTTGCGCTCCCAATTTTGGGACTTAATAATCAATTAATTAACAAATTTTAATTATGAACCAGTACGAAACCGTTTTCATTTTAACTCCCGTTTTGTCTGAAGAACAGATGAAGGAAGCGGTAAAGAAGTATGAAGATTTCCTTACCAGCAATGGTGCTGAGATGGTTCATCGCGAAAACTGGGGCATGCGAAAAATGGCATACCCAATTCAGAAAAAATCGAGTGGATTTTACCAGGTTTTGGAATATAAATCTGAAGGCAACCTGATATCCAGACTCGAAGTCGATTTCAAACGCGATGAACGGATACTGCGCTTCCTTACCGTCAAGCTAGACAAACATGCAATTGCATACAGCGAAAAAAGACGTAAGAAAATCAAAGAAGCTAAAAAAGAAGAAAAGGAAGCTAAATCATCATCAAATTAGGAAATCATGGCACAACAAAAAAATAGCGACATAAAATATTTGACCCCGATAGCGGTTGATACCAAAAAGAAAAAGTATTGCCGATTCAAAAAAAGTCGTATCAAATACATCGACTATAAAGATCCTAATTTCCTGTTGAAATTTGTCAATGAGCAGGGAAAGATCTTACCACGTCGTCTTACAGGTACATCAACCAAATATCAAAAGAAAGTTGCAAAGGCAGTTAAACGAGCAAGACACCTTGCCCTTATGCCATATGTAGCTGACTTATTAAAATAAAGGAGGGGTATTAATATGGAAATAATTCTTAAAAAAGACATTACTAATCTGGGTTATAAAAATGACCTGATTAAAGTAAAAGACGGCTATGCAAGAAATTACCTGATCCCAAAGGGTATGGCAATAATTGCTACCGAATCGAGCAAAAAGGAACTGGCTGAACTGAAGAAGCAACAGGCCTTTAAAGAAGACAAGATCAGGAATGAAGCTGAAACCATTGCCAAAGCATTGGAAGGAACTGAATTGACTATTGGTGTAAAAGCAGGAACCTCAGGAAAGATATTTGGTTCGGTAAACAACATCATGATTGCCAATGCTATTTTGGAACAGAAGAAAATGGAGATCGACCGTAAAACAGTTATTCTAAAAGAAGACCACATTAAAGAAATTGGCAAATACAAAGCCACGGTTAAATTACACAAAGAAGTGGAAGTAGAAATTGACCTTGATGTTATTGCTGAATAACTGCTGAAGAAATAATTACTAAATTTAGACCCTCTTGTAGTACAGGAGGGTTTTTTATTTAACTCAAATCTGTCATTCTGAGCGTAAGCGAAGAATCTTAAATGCCTGCAAAGCAAGATTCTTCATTTCGCTTTGCTACATTCAGAATGACAAAAAGGTTATAAATGTTATCCAAACCAAAAATAAAACTCATAAATTCCTTAAAACAGGGAAAATTCCGCAAGCAACATGGACTATTTGTTGCCGAAGGCACTACCAATGTGATTGACTTTATCAAAGGAGGCGTTGAGATTGATGCACTTTTTGCAACAGGAAACTGGACAAAGACAAACAGCAGTAAAATTTCTGGTCGAACAATAACAGAAATTGATAAAAAAGAGCTAAAGAAAATATCATTCCTTAAAAATCCATCGGAAGTAGTAGGTGTTTTCAGGATACCTGAGTTTGATCCGATTGACATAAACAATATATCAGATATTGTTTTAATGCTTGATGATATAAGAGATCCGGGAAATCTGGGAACCATCATCCGTACTGCAGACTGGTTTGGGATAAAAGATATTATTTGTTCTGAAAAATCGGTTGATGTATTCAATCCAAAAGTAGTACAAGCCAGCATGGGTTCATTATCAAGGGTAAAAGTTCATTTTACTGACCTGAAAATCTTCCTGACATCAAAACCTGATTATCTGAAGGTGTTTGGAACAGTGCTGGACGGTGAAAATATAATTGAAATCCCTAAACCAAAAAATGGAATCATACTGATTGGCAATGAAACTCATGGTATCGCGGAAGAACTTATAGCCCTTGTGGATCGAAAGATAACTATTCCTTTAATTGAAAACTCACCCAGTGGTTCCGCTGAATCATTAAATGTTTCCATTGCTACTGCTATTGTGTGTTACGAGTTTCGTAGGTAAAATGACCCACCCCTAATCCCTCCCCCTCCTGCATTCCTTTTCGGCGGGCAGGATGGAGGGGAATTTACAAGGAATTAACACAATTGCACGTGTATTATGGTTATTTTTGCATGCAATTTAAAAGGATAAAAATGTTTCTCAAAATATTACTGATCACCATTGTTTTCATGGCATTAGCCTTTGCCGGATTTGCTGTTAAAATGTTCTTCAAAAAAGATGGTGAATTCAAAAAATCATGTTCGTCCGTTCATCCAAAAACAGGAGAAAGACTTGGATGCGCTTGTGGCGGTGATGGTGACGGAAGCTGTAAGAACAAAGAAATAGAAGACCCTCATGTCAAAGTACAACCTTTGCAGGTTGATTAGCACCAACCTTCCAGAGTCTGAAAGACCTGGAAGAGTTGGAGAAATACACAAGCGTCATTTTTAAAAAATTATCGCATTAAAATAGCAGACTCTTCCAGGTTCTGCGAACCCTGGAAGGTCTTTGTTCTGCAAACCCTGGAAGGTCTTTAATAATTAATCTCTTTGATTTCGAAGTAAGATTGAGGATGCAAACAAGCCGGGCAGGTTTTTGGTGCTTTTTTACCCTCGTGCAGGTATCCACAATTGCGGCACTTCCAAACGATAACGCCTTCTCTTTCAAAAACCATTCCGTCCTCAAGGTTTTTATGCAGTTTCAAATACCGGTTTTCATGCGCTTTTTCCACTTCAGCAATCATTCGGAATGCTACGGCAACCGCTTTAAATCCTTCTTTTTCTGCAATATCTGCAAACATTGGATAAAGCTCTGTCCATTCTTCATTTTCACCGGCAGCTGCGGCTTTCAGGTTTTCCATTGTGTTTCCGATTACGCCTGCAGGATAAGCAGCAGTAATTTCAACTACTCCACCTTCCAAAAATTTGAAGAATCGTTTTGCATGCTCTTTTTCATTCAAAGCGGTTTCGGCAAAGATTGCAGAGATTTGCTCAAGTCCTTCTTTTTTGGCTTGCTTTGCAAAATAATCATAACGCATTCTGGCCTGTGACTCACCGGCAAATGCTTTCAGCAGGTTCTGCTCTGTTTTTGTTCCTTTTAAACTGTTCATACTTTATTTTGTTTTGGAGATTAATAATTTAAGTTTTCTTTGTTACAATGCTTCAATGATTAAATGGTTTTACATCAATCATTATCTCATTAAATCATTACTTCATTTCCTCATTGCTTACTGAAATCTTCTTTTTCAGCATCACATATCGGACAGGTCCAGTCATCGGGCAAGTCCTCAAACAGTGTTCCCGGTGGAATACCATTGTCAGGATCACCCTCAGCCGGGTCATACTCATAACCACACAGGTCGCACGAATAACTGCTTCCCGAAGATTGTGTTTCTGTTTGCACTACAGGTGCTTCTTCAGATAATTTTCCTTTGTCAATATATGTGGGAGCATTTTTAGGAGCCACACCTTTTTTCACATCCCGATAGTGTGAATAAGTCAGCGGTTCCTTTGATCCGTCAATAAGGTCATTTTTAACCATTTTTCCTATGAAGATAACATGTGAATTAAGTACAACTTCCTGTTCAACCTGGCAATCGAACCAGGCAATGCATTCGTCGGTAACTATTGGCGCCCCTGATTCAGCAATTATATAATTAACACCGTCAAATTTATTTATTGATGAACTGCTGTTGTAACCAAATTTGCCAATCAGTTCAGTACTTGTATTCTTATCTAATACTGATATTGAAAACGCATTACTTTTCCTGATGATATCAATACTGTAATTATCCTTACTGCAACTGATTGCAAAACGGGGAGGGTCAGCTGTAACCTGGAAAGCAGTATTGGCAATATAACCGGCCAGCTTGCCTTTGTGTTGAGCACTAATAATGTAAAGGCCATAGCTTACTTTGAAAAAGGCTTTAATGTTCATTATTCGTTGTTTTTTGAGTGGTTGAATTTTCCAATGATCTGTATTTTAATATCTGAGATTTCAAATTCAGGAATTTGTTTCTTAGCCAGATGTTCTTTGACTAAGCGGTCGAGTTCGTCATCAAAATAATCCTCAATGCGATTATCATTTTCATCCTGTAAATGATGGTGTTTTAAAAGGATGGCATCATATCGCATAACACCAGAGAGCGTTTCTATTTTTCGGATAATCCCTTTATTAACAAATGTTTCAAGTACTTTATAAATAGTACCTGTGGCAATGTTTGGATGGGTTTTTCTAATCCGGGTTAAAAGCTGATCTGCCGTGGGATGATTGCTGTTTATTACAGCCTCAAGTACCGCAATACGTTGAGGTGTAATTCTCAAACCCGCTTCCTTCAACCTTAATTGCAAATCACCTATTGTCATTGAGTAAAATAGCTATTTAAGAATAATTCTCTTTTAAGAATTATACAAATTTAATCAATTCACATGGCTTTGTCCAGTAAAAACCTGAGAAAAACATTCAAAAATTGAAATTGATAAGCGGTATAAATAAGAAAGTAGTTGAACTGACTACTCAAAACTCCTGGTAATATGCGATTGAAATCCTTCAGTAGCGAATGTATTGTAGTTCCCTTCTTTATCAGAATAAATAAAAAAGGCTTCCAATCCTTCACTTTGACTCAGAAAAGACTTAGACTTTTCCAATCCCATCACCATAAACGCAGTGGCATAAGCATCGGCAACTGAAGCATGATCAGCAATTACCGATGCACTTAATAAGGAATGTTGCACCGGATACCCGGTTTGTGGATCAATTGTATGAGAATACCTGACTCCATTTTCCTCATAAAACTTCCTGTAGTTTCCTGAAGTAGCCACACATTTATCCCTTAACTCAATAACAGCCTGTAAATCCCTACTATTATTCATTTTATCAGCGGGTTTTTCAATACCCACTTTCCAGTAAGTTCCATCGGGTTTTTGTCCCCTTGCTTTCACTTCACCACCAATATCAACCAGGTAATTATCGATATTTTTGGTTTCTAACCAATAACCTACCAGATCAACCGAATATCCCTGGGCAATGGCGTTAAAGTCAATGGCTATTCGCTCATCTTCTTTAAATAGCCAATCATTGTCAATATTCATTTTCTGATATCCTACAAATTGAAGAATTGAGTCGATGATCAGGCTGTCGACATTTCTGTTTTCATCAAAACCAAAACCCCATGCTTTAACTAAAGGACCAACAGTAAAATCGAACGCGCCATTCGTGTTTTCGGCAACAGTTTTCGACAGTTTGAAAATTTCAATGAAATAAGTATCAAGCCGAACCGAAGTGTCATTGTTATTCACTTTTGAGATAACTGAATTTGGAACCCACAACGAAACTGACTGATCAAAATCATTGAGTAGAGAATCAATTTCATACTGTAAGTTGCGGTTCAAACTGTCATAGTAGGATATGGCGTAGTAAGTTCCCTGTGCTTCACCGAGCAGTTTTACAGGCTTGTTCTCTTGCTGAAATGTGCAAGAAGAAAGAAATAATAGTATAAAAAAGGGGAGCTGGTACTTCTGTAATTTCTGTTCTACATGATTATACATTCTTTGGCCTTCCTCCTCTTAAAACCGGTACGAGAGGTTAAATGAAAAGGCAGCAGTTGTTTTCATTTCCTCATTGTGTTGTCCGGCTTCAGGAAAATAACGGATACCCAATGATAAAACAGCAGCCAGGCTCAACGGCTGGATAGGACTGAAAATTACCCCGTTATTAATAAGCAGTTTTCCATAAAATGAGTCTGGATTAATTTGATTATCGTTATTATGGTGATTATCATGACCAGTACCAACTCTAATTCCAGGTCCCAGAAAATAACGGATTTTCCCCTGTCCTGTCGGGTAGAAATTAAAGTTTAAACCGCTATAAAACTTACTAATTACAAAATCGTCGTTTACATTAATGTGTGTCGCATACCCTAAAGAAAAGGGAATCTGAATACCGACTTTACCGTTACTTATGATACGCTCGTAAGAAATTGTAAAATTACTTATAACAAGGTCGAATAAGTGGAAAGTAATCAGGTTCTTCTTGAAGTCGTAGGTGTTAATAATTTTTGTCTTTTTTTGAAGGAGTCTGACTTCACCATTTTCATAGGTAATTAAATTGACCCGGTCAGGATTGATTATATAAACCTGTCCGTCATCTGCATCATAGTTTTCGTACCTGATTTCAGCGGCAGTAATCTTAATATTTTTCGCAGCTATCCGCTTTTGCTGATCGCGAAAGTAAATGTAATCCTGGGCGAAAAGACCTGAGGAAAATACAAGAAACAGAACAAAAAGGATAGTGAGATTTTTCATTGTGTTGTTATTTTATTAGGGAATAATAATCATTATTTATATAAAGACAATTTTCAGCAGAAATAGTTGCTTAAAAACAAGAGAGCAATTCAATTTTTCAAATCGCCCCTTTATTAAGTTTTATCCGCCGAAATCATCAAATGCAATCATCTCTTCCGGCACACCCAGGTCGTCCAGCATTTTCTGAACGGCATCATTCATCATTGGCGGGCCACAGAGATAATATTCAATATCTTCCGGTTCGGGATGATTTTTCAGGTAATTGTCATAGATCACCTGGTGAATAAATCCGGTATAACCTTTCCAATTATCTGCTTCTATTGGTTCCGACAAGGCAACATTAAATTTAAAATTAGGATTATTTTTCTCAATTTTCTCGAAATCATCCATATAGAACAATTCTCGCGAAGACCGGCCACCATACCAGAAAGTAGCTTTTCTTTTTGTGTGCTTTGTATCAAACTGATCAAAAATGTGAGAACGCATTGGCGCCATTCCTGCTCCACCACCAATAAACATCATCTCACGTTCAGTATCTTTTATAAAGAATTCACCATAAGGTCCTGATATCGTTACCTTATCGCCTGGTTTACGCGAGAATACAAAAGATGAACAAATTCCTGGATTAACATTCATCCAGCCATTCTTTTTCCTGTCAAATGGTGGTGTTGCAATCCTGATATTCAACATTACGACATTACCTTCTGCCGGATGGTTTGCCATTGAGTAAGCACGATAAATCGGTTCGGGATTTTTCATCTTCAAATCCCACAGTTTGAATTTATCCCACTCATCGCGATATTCCTCTTCAACATCCATATCTTTAAAATCAACAAAAACTTTCGGCACATCAATTTGAATGTAACCGCCAGATTTGAAATCAAGTGTTTCTCCTTCAGGCAACTTCACAACAAACTCTTTAATAAATGTTGCAACATTATGATTTGAAACAACTTCACACTCCCACTTCTTAATTCCAAATATCTCAGGTGGAACCTGGATACTCATATCATTTCGAACCTTTACCTGGCATGCGAGCCGCCAGTCACTCATTTGTTCCTTCCGGGTGAAAAACCCTTTTTCAGTAGGCAAAATGGTTCCGGCGCCTTCGGGTACTTGCACACGGCACATACCACAGGTTCCTCCTCCACCGCATGCTGAAGGAATAAATATTTTTTGCGCCGAAAGCGTTGAAAGCAGTGTATTACCAGGATCGGTTTCTATTTCTTTCTCATCATTGATATTTATCATTACTTTTCCCTGGGGCATCAATTTCTTCCTGGCATACAGTAAGATACTGACCAGTAAAAGGGTAACTACAAGAAAAATAACAATACTTACCAGAATAACCGTTCCTATACCAATTTGCAACAAAGTCATGTTGATATACATTTAAAGTGACTACAATTTAATTCCAAGAAAACTCATAAAAGCGATACCCATCAAGCCGGTAATAATAAAAGTAATACCTAAACCCCGCAGTGCCGGTGGTACATTTGAATAACGAATCTTTTCGCGAATAGCAGCAATACCAATAATTGCAAGGAAGAACCCTACTCCGCTTCCAAGGCCAAATGATGTAGCCTGAGCAAGATTTTGGTATTCCCTTTCCTGCATAAACAGTGAACCTCCTAAAATTGCACAGTTAACTGCGATTAGGGGAAGGAAGATACCCAGTGATGCATAAAGTGCCGGAGAATATTTCTCTACCACCATCTCAACCAATTGAACCATTGAGGCAATTATGGCAATAAAAAGGATAAAGCTCAGGAAACTCAAGTCAACACCAGCAAATTCGGGATCGAGCCAAGCTAAAGCACCAGCCTTTAAAACATACTCATTCAATAAATAATCAACCGGTACTGTTATTCCCAGTACAAATGTAACTGCAAGGCCAAGGCCGAATGAAGTATCAACAGTTTTAGAGACAGCAAGATATGAACACATGCCCAGGAAATAGGCAAATACCATGTTGTCGATAAAAATGGATTTAATAAATATGTTAAATATTTCTTGCATGATCGTACGTTTTTCAATTGATACTTGATTCCAGATATTTGATACTTGATATTAGATTCAAGATTTTACTTTCTAATGATTTCATTCATTTTTTATTTATCAAACTTGTTATGACCTTTGTTTAATGCGTCTAGAAACCTATTCATTTTTTTACCCAATAATTCAATTCGTGAATGCAAATCAAAATACACTTCTTCATTGGTAAAAGATTTTGTTTCAAAGAGTGTTTCAAGATGGTCTAAAGTTTCATCATTTGAGCTTAGTGCATATACAATGAATTTAATAAAGTCCTGCTTATATATTCTTCTCCCGTATCCCTCTACAATTGTTGATTTTACTGACTTACTCGACCTTCTTATCTGACTACCTTCTTCATACATCTCAAATTTAGGTAGCGTCAATGACATCGCATGGAGATCTATCACCAATCCTCTTGCCAATTGCCATATTTCTAATTTCTTATAACTCATTTAACATTTCAATATCCAGTATCCAGCATCCAGTATCCAGCATCCAGCATCCAGTTTAATTTTCTTCTATCAATTCCCTGTTTCTATATCTCTGAACCCAAATAATAACACCAACAGTAATCAAGGCCATTGGTGGTAGAATCATAAGGCCATTATTCTGGTACCCAAAATCGTAAAAACCCTCAGGTACGATTTGTAAGCCAAAAACTGTTCCTGAGCCAAGTAACTCCCTGAAAAAGGCTACAATTACAAGGATAATACCATAACCCAGGGCATTACCGATTCCATCAAGGAAGGCTGGCCATGGCTTGTTTCCCATCGCAAATGCTTCAAGGCGACCCATAATGATACAGTTGGTAATGATCAACCCGACAAATACGGAGAGTTGTTTACTAACATCATAAACAAAAGCTTTTAAAACCTGGTCGACAAGAATAACCATTGTAGCGATTACAACCAGTTGAACAATAATCCTGATGCGGGGTGGTAACCCATTTCTTAGTAATGATATAATCACATTGGAAACAGCCAGAACCACTATTACCGAAATGGACATAACGATGGCCGGCTTTAGTTTAGCAGTTACAGCAAGTGCTGAACAAATACCAAGTACCTGCACAGTGATTGGGTTATTTGCACCTAAAGGTTCTTTAATTAGCCTTAAATTTTTTGCCGAGAACAGTGGTTCACGTTCTTTTTTCTCTGTGCTCATCTCTTATTTTTGTTTTTCGATATACGGTAAATAACTCTCTAATACATCCTTAAGCATGTCGTTTACACTATTACTGGTTATGGTTCCACCAGAGATGGCATCCACACCATGAATTTGTTGATTCTGCGGCAGTATCTTAACCCCACCTTTAACAACCATTACAGAGGTAAACTCATTATTGGAATCAAAAATTTGCTTACCGATAAATTGCTCGGTAAAATCATCTGTAGTAATTTCAGCTCCTAATCCGGGGGTTTCGGCTTTGTGGCCGAAAGTAACACCAACAATGGTATTTAAATCATTGCCCAACGCTATATTACCCCAAACAGGGCCCCAGAGGCCAGTACCAAGAAGTGGAAAAATGTAGATAACCTCCCCTTTGTTCTTAACTTTATAAATTGGTAATTCAAAATCTTCCCCTTTTGATTTAAGATAAAGTTGCTCCTTCATATTGAGTTTAAAGGCTGCGCCATTTTCTTTGCTACCATCGGTAAGTGATTCAACAACATTGCCATTCTGGTCAACTACAATCGCCTCGGTAACATACTCATTGAATTTATTGATTGTCTCTTCTTTCTCAACACCTTCAATTTTAGCAGAAGATAAAATACCACCCATTTTCTCAATCGCCATATTGCGCTCCTGAAATGGCTTCAAAAGCATAGCCGCAGTAGACAACAACGCAGCCGCAATTATCACCATGATGGCAGCATACCTGAAAATATATCCGTTACTATACATAATAGTGCAATTTTATTTTTTAACTTGTTACAGCTTTCAGGCGTTTAAGCCTACGTTTAATATTCGCTTCGATCACATAGTGATCAATTAATGGTGCAAATACATTCATCAGCAAAATTGCAAGCATTACACCTTCGGGATAGGCAGGGTTAAATACCCTGATCAATACAGCGATCATCCCGATAAGGAACCCATAGATATACATTCCTTTTTTGGTTTGCGCTGCTGTTACAGGATCAGTAGCCATAAATACGGCTCCAAAAGCAAAACCACCCATAACCAGATGATAGTGAGCTGGTAGATCCATATATTCATTTAATCCCCACAGGTTAAATAACAACCCCATTACATAACCCCCTGCAAAAACTGTCAGCATCACCCGCCAGTTTCCAATGCCTGTGGCCAGTAAAATTATAGCGCCAATCAGGATCATCAGTGTGGATGTTTCCCCATTTGATCCCGGAATAAAACCCATGAACATATCAAATACTGAAGGCAGGTTATCGAAATTCCCCACCAGTGCATCACCCATAGGTGTAGCACCTGAAAATGCATCAGCTTTATCTGCGATCCAAACTTTGTCACCGGATATATCACTCGGATAAGCAAAGAACAGGAAAGCACGTGCCAGCAATGCCGGATTCAGGATATTCATTCCTGAACCTCCAAAAACTTCCTTACCAAATATTACAGCAAATGCAACTGCCAGCGCCACCTGCCATAATGGGGTTTCTGGTGGAACGATCATCGGGATCAAAAGGCCTGTAACAAAAAACCCCTCTGCTACTTCATGATTCCTGATCTGGGCGAATAGAATTTCAATCCCCAGGCCTACACCATAAGAAATAATGATTATCGGCAACATTTTGAGGAAGCCATAAAAAAACATAGTCCAGAAATCCGGACTCTCCCCTATTGAAAGAAAATGCTGGTAACCAATATTCCACATGCCGAAAAACAGGGCTGGCAGCAAGGCAATAAATACCACGATCATTGTCCTTTTCATATCGATTGCATCCCGGATGTGTGCACCTTTTTTTGTTACAGTATCGGGCACATACATCAAGGTTTCCACGGAATCGAACATGGAATTAAGTTTTTCAAACTTTCCTCCTTTTTCGAAATGGGGTTTTTGTTTATCTAAAAAATTTCTTAATGCTTTCATGCAGTATATACTTCTGAAATTTATTAACTCATCTCCTGGCGCATCAGGTCCAATCCTTTACGAACCGTATCCTGGATTTCGGTTTTTGATGTATCAATTACTTCGCAAAGGGCAAAGTCTTCGTCATCAATTTCATATATACCCAGGTTCTCCATTAAATCAATATCTTCAACCAATATGGCTTTAATTAATTGCAAAGGGTAAATGTCGAATGGAAATACTTCTTCCATTTGTCCTGTTATAACATATGCCCTGTGACCTCCATGTACATTGGTATCGAGGCGGTACTTTTTGTTAGGCATGAGCCTGGACAGAAAAACACCCGAAAAACTGAACTTATTAAATCCTGGCATTATCCAGCCAAAAAACTCATGTTTATTGCCTTCAGGAATAACAGTTATCAGCGAATCATAGAAACGAACAAAGCCGTCTTTTTCGATTTTTACACCCGTTAAAACGTTTCCGCTGATAAAGCGGTTATTGTTTTCATTAACATTCCCACTTATCATGTTGGTAATTCGGGCGCCCAAAAATGTTTTGTAATACCTCGGCTTAAGAACTTCCGAACCGGCCAATGCAACAATCCTTTCGGTATTATATTTACCCTCAAGAGCCAGCCGACCTATTGTCAACACCTCCTGCGGGCCGACATACCAGATGATTTCACCTTTGTTAATAGGATCAACCCTGCTTGCATGAACACTAACATTACCGGCAGGATGCGGGCCTGAAAAACTATTGACTTGAACATTTTTTGAATTCAGGAATACTTTTGATGTCGTATTCTTGTTGTCAATATTTAAATGCACTTTGCCGCTGGTTAATTTAACCAGCACATCAATGCCTGCCTGAAAAACTTTTCCCTGTCCATGCACTATCAAATCAAAGTCGGGTGCAAGTGGAGCCGTGTCAAAAGCGCTGACAAAAATTGCTTTCGGATCATCTTTCGGATCGGCTACCGTTGAGTAAGGCCGCTGCCTGATCATAGGCCAGATTCCGCTTTTCAACAAAAGGTCGGTCAAACTTTCTTTTGTTGCAGCTTTCAAATCAATTTTACCAAAATCAACAGCTTCCTGCTTTTCATCCGACTCGATAATCACCCGCAACAATTTTCGCTTTGCCCCCCTGATTATACCAACAACTTTTCCGCTTACAGGCGATGTAAATTGAATATTGTCCCTGTACTTGTCGAAGAACAAAGGTGATCCGGCTTTAACCGTGTCACCTTCTATAACCAACATTTTTGGGAAACACCCGATGAAGTCAGGCGGTTTGATGGAAAATCTTTTAGCATTTAAGTCAACAATGGTTTTTTCGGCCTCGCCTAACAGCTTGATATCAAGGCCTTTTTTGATCTTATGAACAGTTGACATATATATATAGGTTCATGTGATAAATACGTGTGCGAAATTATACAAATATGTATAATTAATAGATATTAAAAAGAGATTTTCAGAATTTTTAATGGCTCTAAATTACAAAGCGAACCCGATTAAAATCAACTTGAAATCAGATAGTCACTCAGCGGCTTCTTTATATTTCTTTGTTGAATGATCTCATACATTTCAGGTTTGTAAAAAATAGTATTTTCACCAATTATTCATGTTAATAAATTACCTATCAATCCATGAAAAAAGTCCTTCTGCTTATGCTGGTTTTTGCATTTTCAATTGGCAATTATGCCCAGCAAGTGAAAAATGAAGACATTATTTACGATGAAAATATACATACCGTATTACTTCATTCGGTAGGAAACCAGCTTAAGCCACCGGTAATCAGGCTTGGCTCAAACGACAAACTGCAATTGTCGTTCGACGATATGAGCAGTGAAACTTTCCGTTTTAAATATACATTCGTCCATTGCGATCAAAACTGGAATACAACTGATCTGGAACAATTTGAATACCTTGATGGGTACGAAGAAGATGAAATCATAAATTACCAGTTTTCAGTGAATGCCATTCCAGGATATATTCATTACAATCATATTTTCCCAGGCAGGGATATGAATGTCAAACTTTCGGGTAATTATATATTGAAGGTGTATGTTGACGACCCCTCGGATGAAAACGTAATTTTTACCCGCAGGTTTTTTGTGATTGAACCCCTGGTAAATATCAAAGCAACCATTCCTTATTATCCGAAAAAACTTGAGTTCACCCGCTTTAAGCAGCAAATCGATCTGCAACTTTTTACCCCCGACCTGTTCAATGCCGAGCCGATGCAAAGGATAAATGTTAGCATTCAGCAAAATGGCAGGTGGGACAATGTTAAAACAGGGCTCAAACCAACCTCCATAAGCCTGAATATGCTCGATTACAACTATCCAAACGGAATTGTTTTTGATGGAGGCAACGATTTCAGGCATTTTAACATGGAAAGCTATTGGTACAAATCGATGTATATCAGGGAAATTATCAGTAATAAAGATGGCTATGATGTGATCCTGCACACTGAGGGTTCGCGCAAAGGCAGGGAATATGAAACGCTGGGCGACCTTAACGGAAGGCGTGTAGTTAAAGCCCGGAAGGAGCAGGTTACAGCTACTGAAGGCGAATATGCCTGGGTAATTTTCTCACTGAAAACATCTGAATATAAAGATGCTAATGTCTATATTTTAGGTCAGTTAAACGACTGGCGTTTGGACGGTAAAAGCCGTATGAAATACGACAGCAGGAACAGGATGTATGTTGGAGACATGTTTCTGAAACAGGGCTATTACGAATACAATTATTTGGTGGTACCTGATGGCAGAACAAAAGGTGATATTACTGAAATAGAAGGCGACCATTGGGAAGCCGACAACGATTACACCATATATGTGTATTACCGCGAGAAAGTACCTGAGTACGACCGGTTGGTCGGGTATTTGAATTTTAATTCGAGGCAGGCGGAAAGATAAGTACCGCCTACTCCCACCTTAAAGAATCAATAGGATCCAGTTTAGCAGCTTTGTTTGCCGGTATGATCCCTGAAAGCAGGGCGACCACAAAACAGATGCCCACGCCCAACGCTATCCAGGCCCAGGGCACAATAAATGAACTTCCGGTAATCATCGAAACAATATTACCGATCAACATACCGGCTACAATGCCAAGTATACCACCAATTTGGGCAATCACAACGGCCTCGGCCAAAAATTGATTGCGGATGGTTTTTTGCCTGGCACCTATGGCTTTTCTTACACCTATTTCCCTTGTTCTCTCTGTCACCGAGACCAGCATGATATTCATTAAGCCTATTGCAGCGCCGAGCAAAGTAATCAGTCCGATAACAGTTGCGCCAATCTGTAATTTGCTGGTCAAACCGATGAGTATATTGGCCACATTGTCGCTTTTAATAATGGCAAATGAATCTTCGTCCCCCAACCTGTCTTTCCTTACTTTGCGGAATAACCCAATTGCCTCACCAATGGCGGCATCCATCATCTTAGGATCAGAAACCATTACACTGATGCGGTAATTCATGTTGGGGCGTGAAAAATATTGCCGTACGTTGCTTATCGGTACCATACACGATCTTCCGCCACTAAAACCAATACTTGAACCTTTTTCTTTCAAAACCCCGATTACCTTGTATTTTCCGGCTCCTATCGATATCACTTTTCCAATCGGTTCTTCTTTGCTTTTAAACAATGTATTGGCTATTTCATGTCCGATAATAACCACATGATTACCATAATGAATCTCATTTTCATTAAAGGTCCTTCCTTTCGCTATCTCTTCACCGGCGGTATAGATATAGTTTTCATCGGTACCCATTACAGCAATATTGGGATTGGTTTTTTCGGAGCCGTATTTTAAGGTTGCTGTACCTGTACCATAGCTGAATATGGCTGCGGTTGCAGGAAAGTCATACTGTGTTTTGAAGTCGAGGGCTTGCTGAAAATCAATAACTTTAAAATCGCGGGCCTTACTCCTTTGTCCGCCAATGTGGATCCTGATATCCCTGTTCTGAATATTAAAGGTGTTCGAACCCATCATAGCGAAATTTTCAGTCAATGTATTCTCCACTGCATCAATAGCAGTAAGGATACCTACCAATGCCATAATTCCGAAAGCAATAATAAGTACAGTTAGTATAGTACGAAGCAAATGACTTTTAATGGATTGCAACGAAATCCTGATGTTTTCTTTTATAAGTCGAGTGTTTTTCATGACCCCTCCGCCCGTCAGCTGACGGGCACCTCCCCTCATCGAGGGGAGGAGTTAGTTGTGCTATTTGTTAATTACTCATTATCTTAAGACTTGTGTCTTAGGTCTATTTGTCATTCTTCTTACCAAAAGCCAGGTCGCCGGCATCGCCCAGACCCGGCACGATGTATGCCTGTGCAGTTAACTCATCATCAATGGCTCCTGTCCAGATGCTTAAATTTTTTAATGAGAAATTTCGTTTCACAGCATTAATTCCTTCTTTCGTAGCAAGTGCACAAACTATATGAATATGTTTGGGTTTTCCCTTTTCTAACAATCCTTTCACCGATGCAATTACTGACCCGCCTGTGGCGAGCATCGGATCACTTACTATCAGTATTCTGTCTTCAATACCCGGAGATGAAACATGATCCAGTTTAATGATAAACTTCCCGTTTTTTCTGTATTTTCTGTATGCCGAAACAAACGCACTGTCGGCCCGGTCAAAAAAGTTTAATAATCCCTGGTGTAAGGGCAACCCGGCACGAAGTATGGTTGCAATCACAGGTATTTCAACAGGCAGGTTCATTTTTGAAGTGCCAAGCGGTGTTACCACCTCTTTTTCTTTGTACGTAAATGTCTTACTGATTTCGTAAGCGAAAATCTCACCCAGTCTTTCCAGGTTTCTCCTGAACCTGAGGCTATCCTGTTGGATTTCCTGATCCCTTAATTCGGATAAAAATAAGTTAAAAAGAGAATTATGCTTGCCGAGTTCTCTAACCATGGTTGCGACTTTCACACAAAAATAGGTAAAAGCCATCCATCAGGTCAATTTTAAAGCATTTTTATTTTTCTATTCAGAACAAATATTTGTTTCATTGGAAATGGAAGGCGGTTTATTTCCAATCCCGTGTACTCAATTTCTTTCGCGCCAAATCCCTTGTAAAAGCGGGCGAGGTTGGGATCGTTTGATCCCTCAAAGTCAAGCACCAGCTGACTGGGTGAAAACTCCTGAATAACACTATCGATTAAAAACGCCATGGCCCCGTTTTCCCTCGCAGTTTTGTCGGAACCTGAAAACAGAAAAATCAAACGCATGTTGCTTTTTACAAAAAATGCTCCTGCGCATAAGTTGTTTTGCTCAGTAAAAACGCCATAAACCAGCCCTTTGCCTTTGTAGATGGCAGAGTACATTAAACGCTTCAGGATTTGATAATGACTGTCGTTCCATTTTCCAAGTTGTTTTCCCCGATTGCTGCGGAAAAGTTCAATAACTGCCTCGGGTTTGATATTTTTCATCAAAGTGAGCTTGTGCTTCAGGCTTTTCTTTAGGTTGCGTTTTGTATTTGTTGAATATTTCTGCGCTATTTTCGGGTATTCTTTAATCAAATCCTGGATATGGTTTTTATTGGCTGTAAGCCTAAACCCATCGTCGTTAAGTTTGTTAAAACTATTGAGTTTAATATCAACATATTTTATGTGGTCTGGAATATGATGGATAAACTTCAGGATAACATCCGGATTAAGTTTCTTTATTGAATAAACCCCAAGTTGCTGGGTAAAATAAGGCTGGAACATATAGGTTATCCCGAACTTCCTGGCAACTGTCAACGGCATAATGCGCTGGTAATCATCTTCAACCAAGGCCTCCCAGCCTTCATGTACTATATCAAGGTACCACGACAAAGCATAAACATTTCCGTTAACAGAACCGTTGATACACTTGTCCCATTTTACAACATCAATCTCATTATTTTTAAGGTATTTGATCAATTTGTATACTGGTTACTGGATACTTGATTCTTGATATTGGATACTGGATTCTTGATACTCTCTTGCTTTATTATTATTGTTTTTTAGTTCTAACGGTTTCGTAAATAGTTTGTGGCGGTTTTTGAAACACAATTTTTTCAACTTACACTAAAGTTTACTATCAGTTAATTGCTTGATATATAGCTCTTCATCCGCCAAAAACTATATACAATGTTGGGCGTTCAATTTTTATTCGGCAATTTCCTTATTAACTTTTCTTTTCTTGTTAGTTCTCGTTCTTGGAGTTTTGGCTTTCATTTTTTTTATGTGTTCACTAATTTCTTTTCGTTCCTGCTCAGTTAAGGGAGGGCTCTGAATTAAGAAATCAACTCCTTCCGGTTCTTTAATATGTGCCATTTTATTATGTCTTAAAATATTTTTCAACTAATCTTTTTGCTGCTTTTGAATCAATTATCATTCTTTGATTCTTAAAATGAAATGCTCCTAAAGTCTTTTCATAGTGTTCTACAAGTTTTGTTTTTGCCGTAAAAGCTATAAATCCATCAAACCCTTTTTGAAACGAAACTTTACATGCATAAGCAACCAGGTTGCCTGCTACTCCTTCATAAAGTTTATTCTTTCCTATATTAAATGGAGCACTTTCCAATAAATCTATGAAAACGTAGTCATTTTCAATTGTGATACTTAGTAATCCTTGAATGATAGTTGGATTATTTACAATCGTTAATTTGTATTGTTCTTTTTTTTCATTTAATAATTCCGATCTCCAATCAAAATTCCATCCTTTTCTCTTGGTAATATTCTTTAAGTCGCTTTTTGTTAAAATGGATATTTCAGTAGGAAAACTGTCACCGGATATTGTATTTAGAATGGAGTTTGTTAACCTATCAATTATAAAATCCTGTTCAATTATTTTATTACTGTCCATAAGTTCTAAAGGTACAAAAAATACGTAAGTTTCAGCTCATTTATTCTGTTAATTTTATGTTTCTTAAACTGACGCCCAACTTCCAGATAATCATACCCACCAATCAATATCACCTCTATCTAACCCTGTCATTTTTCCTATGGACTTTAAACTCTGCTTCAAGCCCTCTGCTCCATGCCCTTTGCCCTCTACCCTAATCAACTGCCATTTTAAGCAACTCTTCATAAACCCTAAGCCACCCGACCCATCGATGCTGGTTGCTGAAGGTATCGTTGTGCCAGAGCGAAATAAATGTTCCATTAACTGCTTTTACCTCATTGATTAAAACCCTGATTTGTTCGATGGCATCGGCGGGCGTTAGGTCCATATAATCTTTTAAGGTTCCATCCATCACTGCAAAGGGGTGAATTCGCAATTTAGTCTCTGCTTCCATATCCAGGTCATAAAAATTGTAGGAACTACAGATTCCCGCCCTGAACCCTGGGAGTGCCGCATAACCCATCGAATAATCATCTGTTATGTCATGCTCAACCAGACTGCGGTAAGTTTGTGGCAACATTAATCTCAGGAAATGCTGCCTGCTACAGCTTACCTCCTTGTTAATTACTCTGCTTAAATTATCAATCTCAAAACTAAGCCGTTCCGTATACTCCGTTGTGTTGTATGAAGGGTGAATACCAATTTGAGCATAATCCCCGATTCTTTTAATCATCTGCCGGAAAGTCTTATTCCTGACATTCAGATTTTTATCATATTGTCCGTAACGCCCGAATAAAATAAAGTAAATTGGTCGTAGCTTATTTTGCTTCTGGTATTCTATCTGAAGATCAAATGTGTTGTATGGGTCTTTCTCCATTCGGGTAAGCACAAGGGTTCGTTGCGCTACTTTTTCCCAATTAAAATCCTTTATGTCAAGAACATATCCGCCAAGCGAACGGATAAAGCCTTTTTGTGAATAGGCAAAAGCAGAATCAATATCATAAGTAGGTACGAACCTGAATTTCAGTTGCCGGAATTTGAGTGATGGGTATTTTTCCTTTAAAATGGCCTTTATTTTAAGCGCCCAAATATTTACGACCGGTTTTCTCAGTATGTCCAACTCGGCGCTGATACTCAAGTGAGCTGTAAATCGCCCATGCTGGTCCCGCACATATGGTTGATACTCTTCGTACCTTGCTGTTAGGTAAAAGATCGCGGCAAATACATCGAAAGGCAAAACCGATTCGTCATCATATACCGGGAAAAATGCTTTTATTCCCTCAAAATCAATTGGATCGAGAAATGGGTTTTCAACACCCCGCTGAAATAGCAATTCGGTTGAACGGAAGAACAAATCATCCGAAAATGGTTTATCATTATAAATGAATTTTGGCAAATCGCTCGACTGAAATTCATCCAGGTTGGTTGTAAGTTTATACGGATACTTCAACAGGTCGCTGAATACCAGTTTAAAGGTATAACGCAACCTGTTTGTTTTTTTTGACACGAAAATTAACAGCGAATCCATTGATTTCAAAAGTACATTTTTTATTGATCTGAACAGTATCTCATAACGACATTGAAAGCTGAAAAATTGTGAAGAAGTTTGCTATTTTGGATCATTCTAAATCTATGTCCCTGCCGTATTTTTACTACTTTTGTCAACCATTTTTTTGACTACCGCACATGGAGGATTTTATTGTATCAGCACGAAAATACAGGCCCGCCACTTTTCAACAAGTTGTTGGCCAGCAATCTATTACCTCCACCCTTCAAAATGCAATCAAGAACAACCAGGTTGCCCAGGCCTTTTTATTTACCGGTCCGCGTGGTGTTGGGAAAACAACCTGTGCACGCATCCTTGCAAAAACGATAAACTGTTCAAACCTTAACAAAGACCTTGAACCCTGTAATGAGTGTGAGTCGTGTACTTCTTTCAACAACAGTGCTTCTTTCAATATCCACGAACTGGATGCAGCATCAAACAATTCGGTTGAAGATATCCGCACATTGGTTGACCAGGTGCGAATTCCGCCGCAGGTTGGATCGTACAAAGTATATATCATCGATGAGGTTCATATGTTGTCGCAGGCTGCATTCAACGCCTTTTTAAAAACGTTGGAAGAGCCTCCGGCCTATGCAAAATTTATCCTGGCAACTACTGAAAAGCACAAAATTCTGCCAACCATTTTATCACGTTGCCAGATATTTGATTTCAGACGGATCAGCGTTGAAGATATTTCGCAGTATTTGGCATATGTGGCTAAAAATGAAAATGTTAACGCCGAAGAAGAGGCATTGCATATCATCGCGCAAAAATCGGATGGAGCCTTACGTGATGCCTTGTCAACTTTCGACCAGATAGTTAGTTACAGCGGAGATAAACTTTCCTATAAAAATGTTATCGAGAACCTGAATATCCTTGATTACGAATATTATTTTAGGGTAACCCATTCTATAATAATAGGGGATATCTCTCAACTGCTACTGATTTTCAACGAGATTATTGAAAATGGTTTTGACGGGCAGCATTTCATTACCGGACTGAATGAACATTTCCGGAACTTACTGGTCATTAAGGATCCGGTTACCATTGAATTAATGCTTGCCAGCCCTTCGTTAAAAGAAAAATACAGAACTCAGGCGGATTCGTGCCCTGTGGAGATGTTGCTCAAAGCCCTCACTACCTGCAATAAATATGATCTCAGTTACAAAACCAGCAACAATAAGCGCTTACATGTTGAAATTGCATTAATGCAATTAGGGCAGTTGAATGCAGAACCAAAAACACAGTTAACGCAAACATCCCGGCAAACAAAACCTGAGCCTGTTGCCAAAGAGCAACCGATTTCCTATAAAGCTGAAAAAAAGACAGAAGAGAAAAAACCTGAGGAGCAGGAATTAAAAACCGAACCCAAAAAGCAAGCGGCTCCGGTAAGAAAATCAGTTAGTAAGCCTCCGGCTGAAGACAATGGACGTAAGATCAGGAACATTTCGATTAAAGACAGTCTGGATGCTTTAAAACGGAAAAAGGAACCTGAAGACCAAGCTGATGAACCAGTGATTAAAACTAAATTCAACCAGGAGAAACTGATCGAAATATGGAAAAGTTTTGTTGAATCTTACAAAACAAAATCGCCAAGTTTTTCAAATGCTATCGCTAAATATGAGCCTGTTCTAAAAGAGGATTTTATAATTGAATACAAAGTTGATAATATACTCATCGCAAAAGATGTTCTGAATGTAACTTCCTTACTTGAATTCCTGAAAAGGGAATTGAACAACAACCAGATCACGCTTAAACCTGTATTGCCCGATAAAAAAGAAGCAAAAGTAGCCTACACCGACCGGGAAAAGTTCGAGGAAATGGCGAAGAAGTATCCGGGAATTATCAAATTGAAAGAGCAGCTTAATCTGGAGTTGGAGTTTTAGTTGGCAGTCTCAGGCTTTTCACCTCTCATTTTTCTTAATACAATTACTAATTACTTAGTTTAATTGCTTATATAGTTCTTGTTTCATCTCAGGAGATTCCTTCGGTCGTTCCTCCCTCGGAAATAAACGGATGTTTTTATTTTTCGTTTAATTGCGAGCGAAATGAAATGAAGCGCGGCAATCCCAAAAATATGAAATAACGCTAGTAATTAATCCGGTCTTTCAGTTTTTGGGGACTCCCGCGGTCGTACTTCCCTCGGAGCTAAACGAAGATTCGTTTTTGTGGACTCAAAGGAAACTCCAAACTCAAAATCACTATATTTGCACCCCATTTTAAACGCAACCATTAAAAATTAATCTCATGAAAAAAATCTTTATTTATTCATTGATCATGGCAGGAATGATCGTGTTAAACGCTTGCTGTGACGAAAAAAATGAACAACCAATGACAAAAGCAATTGACCCGGCGAATATGGATACAAACCTGAAACCCGGTGATGATTTCTTCAGGTATGTTAACGGTACCTGGATGGCCAATAACCCGATACCGCCTCAATATAGCATGTATGGCGCTTTCCATCAGTTGTACGATGAAAACCAGGAAAACCTGAAGGTACTTGTAGAAGAAGTATCTGCCGATCAAAATGCCAAGCATGGCAGTGTAAGCCAGAAGATCAGGGACTTTTACAACAGTGGCATGGACACAACCCGCATTGATGAGGTTGGAATTAAAGCCATTCAGCCTGAATTGTATGCCATATCAAACCTGGCAACGAAAAAAGATGTCAGCCGTCATGTTGCTGAAATGCACAAGGTTGGCCTTAATACGTTATTTTATTTTTATGCCAGTGCCGACCAGAAAAACAGTGTGATGGAAATCGCCAATTTTTACCAGGCCGGTTTGGGTCTTCCTGATGTAGATTATTACACCAACGATGATGAAAGATCACAGAAATTAAGAAACGATTACCTCGATCACCTTTCCAGGATGTTTGTTTTAAAAGGCGACGAAAAAGAAAGAGCAGATAAAAATGCAAAGACCGTTCTTGATATCGAAATGGATATTGCAAAAGTTTCAAAAACACGTCTAGAAAGGCGTGATGCAGAGAAAAATTATCACAAAGTTACGCTGGAAGAGCTAAATGAATTGTCTCCGGATTTCGATTGGACAGCATACTTTGAAACCCTTGGTCTGGAAGATCCGGGGGATATCAATGTCGGACAAAAGGATTTTATAGCGGGCCTCAGCACCGTTATGAAAAAGTATTCGGTTGACGACTGGAAAGTTTATTTGATATGGAATTTAATTGATGCTTCAGCAAATTACCTGAGTAAGGATATTGTTGAACAGAATTTTGAGTTTTTTGGGAAAACGCTATCCGGCCAACAGGAACTACAACCTCGTTGGAAAAGGGTTATGGGAACAACTTCAAACGGACTTGGCGAAGCCATCGGGCAGCTTTATGTTGAAAAATATTTTCCGCCTTCCTCAAAAGAACGTATGGATGAATTGGTTGAAAACCTGAGGAAAGCTTTTGCCGGGCGCATTAAAAAACTGGATTGGATGTCAGAAAAAACCAAGGAAGAAGCACTTGCTAAGCTTGATCGGATCACAGTTAAAATAGGCTATCCTCAAAAATGGAAAGATTATTCATCGATGGATGTTGTTGCCGACAGCTACATTAAAAATGTAAGAGCAGCAAATGTCTATGAGTTTAAACGCGGACTTAAAAAAATCGGAAACCCGGTTGATAAAACCGAATGGCATATGACCCCGCAAACAGTAAATGCATATTACAATCCCACCAACAATGAGATCGTATTCCCGGCAGGCATTTTACAACCACCTTTCTTTAATGGCGATGCTGATGATGCAGTGAACTATGGTGCTATTGGTGTTGTTATTGGCCATGAAATGACCCACGGTTTTGATGACCAGGGCAGGAAATATGACAAAGACGGGAATATGAATGACTGGTGGACTGAAGAAGATGCAGAACGATTCACCGCTAAAACAAAAATTTTAGGTGCTCAATATGATAAATTCAGCATGCTTGATTCGTTGCATGTGGATGGCGCATTGACCATGGGCGAGAACATTGCTGACCTTGGTGGGTTAAGTATTTCATACGACGCTTACCAGATGTCGTTAAATGGAGATGAACCCGCTGACATTGATGGCTTTACTGATGACCAGCGTTTCTATATGGGTTATGCCCAGGTATGGCGTGGCAATATCCGTGACAAGGAATTATTGCGCAGGTTAAAAGAAGATGTTCACAGCCCCGGAGAAGCCAGGGTAAATGTTCCAATATTTAATTTGGATATATTTTTAGCCGCTTTCGATATTTCAAATGAAGACGCACTTTATATCCCCAAAGAGGAAAGAGCGTATATCTGGTAAAAAACTTAAAACTCCGTCATGAAATTCATAGCGGAGTTTTTTTATTGTGATTAATCTGCTTTAACCCGGAATATGCAATAGAAAATCTATTACGAGCTACAATTACTGCAAAATATACCACTCCGTTAGATTTTGAAGCCTCACCATAGCGGTGCTATGCTTTCATTTCAAAACCTTATATTTTATTGTACTTGTAACTCTCATGACGAAGTTCCATTGCATAATCCGGGTTGAAAAAATTACCGATTTACTAATCATCTTCAGTAAATTGTTCTTTTTCATCCACAATTACCTGTGCTTCTTCCTGCGTACCCAATACAATGGCAAACCATTCTGTTCTTGGGTGTTGCTCAAGCATGATTTTAATGGTCATAGTAAGCGGAACAGATAGAAACATACCCACAGTTCCCATCACAAAACCCCAAAAAATAAGTGATAAGAATACTACAAAAGTTGAAAGACCCATACCTTTTCCCATCATTTTAGGTTCAACGGCATTGCCTATGATCACGTTTACGGCAACAAATGCAACGGTAGTCCATAGTGCCCCACCGAAACCTAATTGAATGAGTGCAAACAAGACAGCAGGCACTGCTGCTATAATTGATCCAATGTTTGGAATATAATTTAAAAGGAAAGCCACCAGTGCCCAGATGATCGCATAATCAACACCAATTATAGCAAGACATATCCAGATGAGGACTCCGGTTAAAAGGCTGGTAATTGTTTTTATTGATAAATAATGGCGAATGCTGTTTCCTATTACATTTAAATAAGCAAGTGACCCACCAGAATCTTTAATAATTGCTTTGATTTTAACAGGGAGGCTATCCAGTTCTAACAGTAAGAAAAGTGCCAGAAAAAAAATGGTGAATGCATTGCCCATAAAACCACCCAACTGCCCTAAAAATCCGGCAGTAATACTCATTACTTTTGCAGGGTCGAATATTTCTGACATTTTATCTGTTTGAATATTTATCCCTTTTTCATTGAAAAACTGAAGAACAGATTTTCCAATTTTATTCAAATTTTCTTCATATTTTGAAGCATCCTCTGAAAAAGAAGATAAGGAGGTTGCGATTATTTCCCCAAAACCAAAAAAAATAGTCACAATTCCGATAAGTACAATTGTGACTGCCAATCCCTGTGGCACTTTTTTCTTTTGTAACCACATGATGGGTTGTGCACAAATGATACTGATAAAAAATGCCATCAGTAGAGGTGTAACAATAGAAGTTGCATACATAACACCTGCAATGATGATGATAAAGGCTGCAAAAATTAATACTGCAGGTAATTGTTTTGTAGTTGAATTATTGGTTTCCATCGTATATTTCTTTATTGATTAAGTCAGGACTAAAAATAGAGAAAAAATCCAATAGCTATAAATTGACAGTATAGTTCTTAGCAAAAAATAACTTCAGCTATCCAATTATATCCTTATTTTTACCTGCTCAAATTACAACCCACAAATCATATTTAAATGAAAACATCAATCAATTTCTTATTAGCATTTTTACTAACACTTTCATACAGTGTAGTTTTTACCCAGGATTTTCAACCTGATGAAAATTTACCCAATGATCCAGCGGTAATTACCGGCAAACTCGATAATGGATTAGTCTATTACATTCGTCAAAACCAGAAACCTGAAAAAAGAGTTGAATTCCGACTGGTTGTAAACGCCGGTTCTATCCTCGAAGATGATGATCAGCAAGGGCTTGCCCACTTTTTGGAACACATGGCATTTAACGGAACCGAAGATTTCAGCAAAAATGATTTGATCAATTTTCTGGAAAAATCAGGTGTTGATTTTGGAGCCGACCTGAATGCTTACACCAGCTTTGATGAAACGGTGTATATGTTCCAGATGCCATCCGACAGGCAGGGATTGATAGATTCAGGTTTTATGGTATTGGAAAATTGGGCACATAAGCTCAGTTTCGATGAAGAAGAAATTGATAAAGAGCGTGGCGTTGTGCACGAGGAATGGCGCCTTGGCCTGGGAGCAGAGGACAGGATGATGAAAAAGTATTTACCAATCCTGCTCAAAGATTCACGATATGCTGAACGGCTACCTATAGGTAAAATGAGTGTTGTAGATTCGTGTGAATATAGTACGATCACAAGATTTTATCACGACTGGTACCGTCCCAACCTGATGGCTGTAGTAGTTGTGGGGGATATTGACCCGGTGTATGCCGAAGAACAAATAAAAAAGCATTTCAATAAGCTCCAGGGGCCTGAGACAGAAAGGGAAAGGGTTGATTTTAATATCCCAAATAACGGCCAACCCTTGATTGCAGTTACTACTGACAAGGAGGCAACACGCACCAGCGTGGTTATGTTCCGTAAAATGAACAAGTTTGGTGTTAAAACAAACGACAACTATCGAACCATGATCAAGTTCAATTTATTCATTTCCCTAATGAATGCCAGGCTTTTCGAGCAAACACAGGACCCTGATGCTCCTTATATGTATGCTGCTTCAAATTATAGTGGTTTCCTTGCGAGATCTCTTGATGCTTATACCATTTTTGCCATGGTGAAAGAAAACCGTGTTGATGATGCTGTCGCCTCTTTAATTCACACGAATAAGCAAATTAAGCGTTATGGATTTACTGAAAGTGAATTTAAACGTCAGAAGGCTGAATTGATAAGTAATCTTGAAAAAGCACTTCAGGAAAAAGACAAAACCGAATCACGAAGATTTGTCAGTGAATATGTTTCTAACTTTCTGGAAAGCGAACCTTTCCCAGGAATTGAATATGAGACTGAATTGACAAAATCTGTCTTGCCCGGCATTACATTGGATGAGATCAATCAAATAGCGTATTATTTTGCTAAAAACAACGGGCTGGTTATTTTGGTTACCGGACCTGAAAAGGAAGGTCTTGAAATACCTGACGAAGAAGAAATATTAGCCACCATCGCAAACGCCCAGAAAGATGAAATTATAGAATATAAAGAAGAAACTTTAAAAGAATCTTTAATTGAGGGTGCTCTTGTTGGGGGAAAAATCACAGGCCAGTCAACTGATGAAGAATTTGGGATAACTGAGATTACTTTAAGCAATGGAGTAAATGTTGTTTTAAAGCCAACCACTTTTAAAAACGATGAAGTATTGATGACTAGTTTTGGATATGGTGGCACCTCAGTTTCCTCAGACGAAGATTTTATTTCGGCCTATTTTGCCAACCAGATCATGTCGATGAGTGGTGTGGGTGAATTTGATAACATTGCTTTAAAGAAATTTCTTACCGGGAAAAATGTATCGGTCAATCCCGAAATCGGAGATGTATCACAGGGTCTGAAAGGCAATTCCGTTAAAAAGGATTTGGAAACCTTATTTCAACTTACCTACCTTTATTTTACCGAACCAAGAAAAGACACTACTGCATTTAAAACTTTTAAATCGCAGATGCTCACCCAGTTCAAATTCATGATGTCGAACCCACAGGCAGTATTTTATGATACAATTTTTAAACTGGCTACTCAAAATGACCCGCGAACTATTGTGATACCAACTGAAGAACAAATCAACAGTATTGATCTCGACAAATCCTGGTCATTTTTTAAAGACAGGTTTTCAAATGCCAATGGCTTTACATTTATTTTCACCGGAAGTTTTGATATAGAGACTATTACTCCTCTTATTTCAAAATATCTCGGCTCACTTCCTTCTGCTGAAGGAAATGGAATGTGGAAAGATGTAAATCCTGAATTTCCGGCAGGAATTACCGAAGTGGTTGTACACAAAGGGACAGAGCCAAAAAGTTCGGTAGCTATTTTGATGGATGAACCATTCAAATTCACTCCTGAAAACCGCCTGAAAATGAGCATGCTGATGAAAATTCTGAATATCAGAATGCGAGAGAGTATGCGCGAAGACCAGGGTGGAGTTTATGGTGTAAGGTCAAGGCCGAACATGAGTAAATACCCTAAAGAGGAAATTAATATCATGATTAGTTGGGGTTGTTCTCCCGAAAATGTAGACAAACTGGCTCAAACAGTTTTATTCGAAATGGATACTTTAAAAATGAACGGACCGAACGATATCAATCTTGTCAAAGCAAAAGAAACAACAATCCGCGACTTTGAATCTAATTTTGAGAAAAACAGTTACTGGCTTGGCAAAATCAAGAATGCAAATTATTATGGTGAAGACTTATCTGGACTTGATGAAATAAAAGCCAAAGTTCAGTCTGTTACTTCCGATGAACTAAAGGAAATGGCCAATATGTATTTCAGGGATGACCATTACCTGAAAGTAGTTTTAATGCCGGAGGAAACAGATGAATAGTTGTTAATAAACAACCCTCAATTAAAAGACAACAGCGCAAATTAGTTAGATAGGTACTGGCTTTTGATTGACCCGCCAGATCGAAAGCACTGGGCCTGTGCGGGGGAGGAACTGGCGGGTCGGAAACAGGGGGAAAAGGACCTGTTGATTGCCTCCTTTATTTATCAGGAATTCATAAAGACTCTTCGCTATCGCTCAGAGTGACAAGAAGGTATTTTCAACCTGCTGAAAGCTAAAGCCCATTCAGCGGGTTAAAGGCTGAAGACTGACGACTGGCGGCTGATGACTTTTTAGCGTTAATTCTCTTTACCTACTATCGATTTTCCAGAATCATTACTTTTGGCCTACCAAAATTTATTCATGAAAACCATTTCCAAATTAATTTACAAATTAGCCGGCTGGAAAGCAACAGGCGGAGTTCCTGAAGGTATGACCAAGGCTGTTTTCATCATTGCACCTCACACCAGTAATTTGGATTTTTACATTGGCCGATTTTACTGCTGGATTAAGGATATTCCCATAAAGGTTGTTATTAAAAAAGAATCCTTTTTCTGGCCATTTGGTGGTTTGTTAAAAAAAGTTGGTGGCGTGCCAATTGACCGGAGCAAACGCAACAACAAGGTCGATCAGGTTGTTGAATTGTTTAAGGTTACCGATCCGATGTTTTTTGCCCTTACTCCTGAAGGCACACGTAAAAGGGTTGACAAATGGAAACGCGGATTTTATTTTATTGCCATAAAGGCGAAGGTTCCCATCCTGCTTTGTTACATCGATTACGAAAAAAAAGAAGCGGGAGTCGGACCCCCATTTTACCCAACGGGGGATTTTGACAAAGATTTTAAGGAAATTGAAAATTTTTACAGAGAGAAAAAGGCAAAACACCCGGAGAATTTTAATTTGTAAGATGCAAAAATTAGCAAACTTCACTCTGAAAATAATTGGTTGGAAAATCAGCGGTCAAATTCCTGACGACGTAAAAAAAGTGGTGCTCATTCAGGCTCCACACACCAGCCTTTGGGATTTTGTTATTGGCCGGATTGTTTTTTGGCACTACGGCTACCCGATCAAGCTTCTAATTAAAAAAGAAGCCTTTAAATGGCCATTTGGGGGAATGATGAAGTTGCTGGGTGGTATTCCGGTGAACCGGAAAAAGAATGAAAAAATGGTTGATGCGGTTGCACGCATGATTGATG
This sequence comes from Chlorobiota bacterium, assembly GCA_030596395.1. Lineage (GTDB taxonomy): Bacteria > Bacteroidota > Bacteroidia > Bacteroidales > F082 > JAADID01. Next base: position 78,264 of record JAUVKF010000001.1, read on the forward strand.
AACAGGAGAATATTGTATTGGTCATTACGCCCGAAGCTACACGGAAACGGGTTGATAACTGGAAACGCGGTTTTTATTACATAGCCATCAAAGCAGAAGTCCCCATTGCCCTGGGATGGATCGATTACCCCGACAAGCGTGGCGGTATCGGCCCTCTTTATTATCCTACCGGTGATTTTGACAAAGATTTCAAAGAAATTGAAGATTTTTATCGCGGATTCAGGGGGAAACATCCTGAAAGGTTTAACCTTTAGTTATTGGTCACTGATCATTTGAAATATAACTCAAGCTTCCGACTAATTACTTACCCTCATTGGTGTCCTCACCAATGAGCCGAAAAAGATAGTAAAATCATCGTTTTTTGTTCTCCAGGTGGTGAAGACACCAACTGGGAAATAGAAAGTGCCCATCATCCTCTCATTCCTCGACTACTGCAAAAAAGAAGTAGGAATCGGCCCCGTATTAAACGTGACCGGCGATTTTGAAACCGACTTTAAAAAATTGAGGATTATTACCAGGAATGAAAAGGAAATATCCTGAGTTGTTTAATCTTTATGTGGGTTAGTTTTAATCAGTTATAATTTGTTAATTTAGCTTTGAATGTAAAGCACGCGGAAAATTCGCGCGCTATTGGAAGTTCAGGGGAACTTTATTTTGCATAACACATGAAAACTTTAATCGTATCTATCGTATTTTCTTTTACAGTAAATATTTCTTTAGCCCAGGCACTTCAAATCGACTGGCAATATTGTTATGGAGGTTCGTTAGGCGATGGTGGTAAATCGATTGTAAAAACAGGAACTGGTTATACATTGTTAAGTTCATCAAAATCAAATGATGGTGATGCATCCAATAACTACGGAGAGAGTGATTTTTGGCTAATCAATATTGACTATAATGGCAACTTAGATAGTAAAGTCATCGTAGTTTGTTCTCCAGGTGGTGAAGACACCAACTGGGGAAAAGAGGATTATTACCGGGGCATGAAAGGGAAATATCCTGAGTTGTTTAATCTTTATACGGGTTAGTTTTAATCAGTTATAATTTGTTAATTTAGCTTTGAATGTAAAGCACGCGGAAAATCCGCGCGCTATTGGGGCGCCATTTGATAAGGAAAAGGAGAGCCAACTGCAACTGATGCCCAACCCGGCAAAGAATTATGTTGTGATAGTTTATGATCTGAATTCTGAATAAGAACAGGGCATAATACTCATATGGGATGCAAGAGGCGTACTGGTAAAAAACCTGGGATTGCTAAAACCTGTGAACCAGGTCACTATTGATCTTGATCATATTCCTTCGGGCGTGTACATTGTGAGCTTGGTGTCAACGAGGGTATTGAGGTCGTAAATGTGGAGATTTGGAAAAAAGGTGTGTATTTTTATAGTTTATCTGATGGGAAAAATGTAATATCAGGAAAATTGCTAATTGCTAAATAATGTATTCTGCGAGAGGTGCCATGCGTGGCATCTCTCTTTTACTTAGTGTAACCAGACATGAAAAAGACTAATATTAAAAAACAATTGCTCGTACTAATCATACTGGTTCTACCGCTATTGTTCAATGGCCAGAACATTAATATTCCCTGGGAATCGTGTTTTGGTGGTTCTGAATTTGAGTACTGTATCGATATTGTCGAATCTGAAAATAATTACTTAGTATTATCAAAAACCGAATCATCGGATGGAGATATTTCTTCTAATCATGGTATGATGGATCTTTGGTTGATTAAGACCGACAGCGAGGGAAATTTGGTTTATGAGAAATGTTTTGGCGGCTCGAAAGGTGATGGTGCTTCAAATTTGTTAAAGATTTCAGATTCCACATTTTACATTACGGCTGCCACTAAATCGAATGATGGCGACATCAGTGACAACCCCGATCCCGCATCTTTCAATTTCTGGATATTCAAATTCGATGAAGAAGGAAACATAATATGGGACAAAGTTGTCGGCGGGTCAAGGCATGAAACAACACGAGATGCCATAGTAACTGATGATAACGGAGTAGTTATGATGGGGCTAACCAATTCGGAGGATAGGGATGTTACTAATTATTTTGGCTTTTACGATGTATGGCTGATAAAGCTAAACAGTGCAGGCGTAAAAGAGTGGGACTTTACCCTGGGTGGAACCAGCCTGGAAGAAGCAGGAGCTATTATACAAACTTCAGATGGTGGATATGCAGTTGCAGCTTCCACTGACGGTGCAGGCGGAGGCAATTATGATACTACCTGCAATTACCATGGCTTGCCAAATGGTTTCAGCGATGCCTGGATTGTAAAACTGGACTCGAATAGAAACATCGAATGGCAACAATGCTACGGGGGCTTTTACCATGAAGGAGCAAAAGATATTATTGAACTGAATGATGGTTATATCATTGTTGGAACAGCCGCTTCAAATGATGGTGATGTTTCAGGTTATCATGGAATGCCAGGGGATAATGATTATGGAGATGATATCTGGGTTTTTAAAATTGACCTGGAAGGGAATTTGTTGTGGCAGAAATGCCTTGGTGGATATGATGATGATGTTTCCCGGAATATTTTTACTACTTCTGATGGTGGCTTTATGGTAGTAGGAAGGACAACTTCCGATGACGGAGATGTGGAAGGCTACCATGGTGAAGGAACAGGTTTGTACGGCGATATCTGGCTGGCCAAACTAAGTGAAGATGGAGACCTGCAATGGCAGTACTGCTACGGAGGGGCCGGCGATGAACGGATTTACCACGGTGTAATCCAAAAAGCGGATTACAACTATGTAATGGCCATCGAAACCGACACCGATCCCTGGCAATGTGGCGGGCCAATGTGGTTTGATGTCAGGGTTTTTGAAATTGATGATACGGTAACTGCAATTAATGAGCATCCATTGTACGAAAATAATTTAGTTTTAAATATTATCTACAACCCGGCAAGCACAAAACTGGTTATCACACTTGGTGATCTTGCTAAAGGAAGCGAACTTAAATTGTACAACACCAAAGGACAGGTGGTAAAAAATATTTCTGTTCAGGCTTACAAAAGGGAATACGGGATCACTATTTCAGGTTTGCCGCCCGGTTTGTATGTAGTTGTGTTATTGGATTATGGCAAGGTCACAAACAGGCAAAAGGTGATAATTAGCAGGTGATAGCTGGAATGCAACCCCTTGTCCTGACAGGTCGAAAACGCTTATGTAGTATTGGTATTTTTTTGCGATTTATTCCAATAAGCATTTTCTTCATCCACATCTTCGTTTTCTACTTCATCCTCCAACTCCCAGGAATACTTTTTCGCTTGGGGTCCCGACTTACGATAGTAAAAAGCAAGAATAATCCCGGCAACAAATCCGCCCAGGTGGCCCTCCCACGAAATATTCTCTTTTGGAAAGAAATCCGGGAATATACCCCAAATCATGCTTCCGTACAAAAAAGCGACTACCATAGCAAGGGCAGCCAGCTGGGTGTTTTTTCTGATCATCCCGCTCACAAAAAGGAAAGACGACAAGCCGTAAATCACACCACTGGCACCAATATGCCACGATTCACGGCCACCAAACCAAACCCAGATACCCGATAAGAACCAGATCCAGATCAGCACTTTCAACGATAAATCGCGATAGAAATAAAATAAGGCAATCGATAGTATTATGAAAGAACCGGAGTTGGCGATCAAATGGCTGAAACCACTGTGGATAAAAGGCATCAATACAATTCCCTGTAATCCGTCTGCATGAAGCGGGTGTGTACCAAACTGCACAAAACTGATGTTGAAGATGACCTCCACAAGTTTTACCGCCCACATTACAAACAGCAATGTTAGGGGGATTGTAATTGCACCTATAAATTTCCTTTTTTCAATCGTCATAGAATAAATGAATTCCTTACCTGGTCTAACCAGAACCAAAATTAGCTATAAACTTCAGTTCGATTTAAGTGGAATTATTATTAAACAGATAATCTGTTTCTTATGTGTTATTGTGATTTGGAATAATGGAGTAATGGAAGAGTAATTACTCTATTTTTTCTCCAGCATTCCATTCCTCCCTGCCCGTCCTGTCAAGGCGGGCGTCACTCCAATTTTTAAAGTTGCTTTTTTAAAGTACATGATTACAGAGTATTAATCCCTTTTTTATATCGACTTCAGGTTATAAAGATACATGTTAAGAAGTTATGTGTTAAAGGCATCCAACCCCATAACCCGTACCCCGCATCTCACAACACGTAACACTTAACAAATAACATGCCTTTGAAGTAAACCTGACAAAATCGCTATTTAACAATAATGTAACGCAATGTGATGAAACTAAAATTATATTTGTGTTTTCAAATTATAATCACACCTGATGAAACACCTTATAATCAGTTTTTTTGCCTCGTTTTTGTTACTCATTATTTCCTGTAATACCACCACTGATCCCCATCTGAACCTAAACATTCTTGATCATGTTTATTATGAAAATTTGTCATCTGCATCAGGTGTTTCGGTTGTGAATGGTGCAATATTTTTGACAGGTGACGATATTCCCTGGTTGATTGAACTGGATAACGACCTGAAAGTTAGAAAACGGATTAGGTTATCAGGCATTGATTCTATTGTCAACGGAAGAACACCGTCCTCCATTAAGGCCGATTATGAGTGCATGGAAACTTTTGAAGATGATGGTTTGATCAAAACGCTTGTTTTGTCTTCGGGCTCAAAAGTCAATTCGAGGGACACTGCAGTATTATTTACGCATGGCGACAGCAGCAATATTCTGAAAAGAAATATCAGGCCCATTTTTGAAAAGATAAAATCAAAAGCTGAAATGGGTGATGAAGAAATTAATATTGAAGGCCTGGCGATAGCAAGCGAAAAAACATACCTCTTCCACCGGGGCAACATCAGTGGAAATTTTATTGCTGAATTGAACAAAAACGATTTCCTCCATTTTTTGCAAACAGGGCATTATCACGATTTGTCAATAAACATTTATCGTTTTGACCTGCCGGAATTGAATGGTGTACCATCCGGGTTTTCAGGGGCTTGTTACCTTCAAAACAATCACAGTTTACTGTTTACAGCCTCAATGGAAGACACAAAATCGGTTACAGCAGATGGTGCAGTTTCGGGCAGTTATATTGGAATCATCCCGATTAAAAGCATAGACAAGGGACTATATCGTTCGACTTTGTTAAAAAAAGAAGGGAAAATACTGGCTAAAAAACTTGAAGGCATCTGTATTAAAAAAGTACAGAACAATGAAATGGATGTAATTACCGTTTGTGATAACGACGACGGCACTTCCGACCTTTTTTTGATTCGCATAAAATTATGACATGATAGCAACTAAATTGAAACAATTTTGTCTCTTAAATGTTAAATGAAATTGAATTCGCTTTAAAATTATAAAAATGAATTGACTAATTTTCAGATATTTACTAATGAAACCCTTCGTGAACCCCTGCCTGCGGTAGGCAGGTTTGTGACTTTGAGACTTAGTGGCAAAAATTTCTGCCACAAAGGCACCAAAACACTAAGAAAACACTAAGAAAATTGTAGATATAAGTGTAATTCACTCATAACGAATTAATATTATCCCGGATTCACGTTAAATTAAGCTGAACTGATGCTGCATAAAAAACTAAATATTCTTTTACTTGTTCTTTTTATCGGATTTTCATTGTTCAGTTTTGGTAATGAGATGAAGGAACACCATACTTTAAGTGGGTTCATCACCGATAGTGACAATGGAGAATCGCTGCCTGGGGCAACTGTATTTGTTACTGATCTTCAGCGCGGAACAGCTACTAACAATTACGGCTTTTATTCGGTTACCTTATCTCCCGGAACTTACAGCATACGGTATTCGTTTATCGGTTATTCTGATACGACTTTACAGGTATACCTGAAGGCAGATACTACCATTAACATTGAGTTGGCCCCGTTTGCTGAAAAACTGGATGAAGTAGAGATTACAGGAGAAGCGGTGAACGAAAATATTACTTCCTCGCAAATGAGCGTGAATACCATCACCAGCCAGACTATTAAGGAAATACCTGCTTTGATGGGTGAAGTTGACTTGATCAAAGCGCTTCAGTTACTTCCTGGTGTTAAGTTTGTTGCGGAAGGATCTTCCGGATTCAGTGTACGGGGGAGCAGTCCCGACCAGAACCTTGTTCAGCTTGATGAGGCTACTGTTTACAATGCCGGACACCTGATGGGCTTCTTTTCGGTATTTAACAACGATGCTGTGAAAAGTGTTCAGCTATACAAAGGCGACCTCCCGGCACAATATGGAGGGAGAATAGCTTCCCTGGTTGACATCAGGATGAAAGAAGGGAACCAGAAAAAGTTTCATGGCAAAGGAGGCATTGGAATTATCGCCAGCCGATTGATGCTTGAGGGACCAATATGGAAAGATAAAGCCTCATTTATGGTGGCAGGAAGAAGAACCTATGCTGACCTGTTTCTTAAGCTGTCTTCTGATGAAAACTTCAAAAACAGTGCGCTTTACTTTTATGATGTGAATGCCAAAGTCAACCTCAATATCAACCAGAATAATCATGTATTCCTTTCAGGATATTTTGGCAAGGATGTTTTTAAAGGCGGTGAGCAGTTTAAAATGGATTGGGGCAATGCAACAGGTACGGTCAGGTGGAATCATATTTTTAATGAAAAAATGTTCTCAAACTTTTCATTTGTTGCCAGCCGGTTTAATTACAACATAGGTGTTCCCGAAGGAAATATCCAATCATTTTTATGGGAATCATCACTGACCGATTATGATTTAAAAGCAAATTTCACATGGTTTGCCAATGCAAATAACACAATCAAATTCGGAGTGTCCGGCATCTATCATGACTTTTTTCCGGGTGTGTTCGAAGGCCTTGGTGAAGAGGCCACATATGGCAAATATGAAATAGAAAACAATTATTCGCTCGAAAGTGCAATTTACCTCAGCAATGAACAGAAAATCGGATCATTATTAACTATCAAGTATGGATTAAGATTTTCCATTTTTAATAATATTGGCCCACAAACAGTTTTTATTTATGATTCTGTCGGTGCTGTTATTGATTCCACTGTTTACGATTCAAGAAATATATACAACACCTACTATGGCATTGAGCCAAGGCTTGGTATTAATTTCAGAATAAATGAAATCTCATCCGTAAAAGCCAGTTATTCAAGAAATTATCAATATATCCAGCAAGCACAAAACTCCACAGCAGGTTCACCATTGAATATATGGTTTTCGGCCAGCCCAAACATCAAGCCACAGGTAGGTAACCAGATAGCATTGGGATACTTCAGAAATTTTAAAGAAGGAATGTTTGAAACTTCAGCAGAAGTTTACTATAAATATATTGAAGATGCCATTGATTTTCGCGACCATGCAGATCTGTTGCTCAATAAGCACCTGGAAGGTGAACTTTTAATCGGTAAAGGTTATGGATATGGTATTGAGTTCCTTGTTAAGAAAACCAGGGGTAAATTCACCGGATGGGCCAGTTATACTTATTCACGCACCTTTCATGATATCCCTGGAATAAACAACAATGAGCCCTACCCTGCTCCTTACGACAGGCCACATGATTTTGGTATCATTGTCAATTATAATGTTTCAAAAACAATTAGCCTGGGTTTGAATTGGGTTTACCTTACAGGCCAACCTGTTACCTTCCCGGTAGGCAGGTATGAATATGGCAACAATATCATACCGGTTTATTCAGAGCGCAATTCTTACAGGCTGCCCGACTATCACCGCCTCGATCTGTCGTTTACGTGGACTGAAAAAACAAAACCCGAGAAAAGGTGGCACAGCGAAATTAATTTTTCGATTTATAATGTTTATAACAGAAAGAATCCCTGGGTAATCAATTTTTTGAATGACCCGAATCAGCCCAATGTAACCTATGCTGAAATGATCTATTTGTTTGGAATTGTACCATCAGTAACCTATAACTTCAGATTCTAATGACAAAGACAAAAAATAAATATGGCTTCCGGTATATTGCAGGTAAATTCATGCATGCTGTTACGATTGCGCTCATTATTTTTGCATTTCAGGCGTGCACCGAGCGAATTGACATCAAAATAGATGACGACTTTCAGAAACTGGCCGTTGAAGCTTACGTTACACCTAATCCTGATGCTCAATTTGTTAAACTGACAAAAACTTCAGGATACTTCTCTCAGGAGGCTCCTGAGCCCATATCTGAAGCTGTGGTATCTGTTAACAATGGAAATGATACCTATCAATGGAATGAAAGCCATGAAAATCCTGGATTTTATCTGCCACCGGAAGAGTTCGAAGTTATTGTTGAAAACGAATATAATCTAACTATCGATTTGAAAGATGAAATTGGCGGGGCAACTCATTACGAATCTACGGCATACATGCCACGATTTGAGGCGCTTATTGATTCAATCAGGGTAATCTGGCGAGGTGAATTTAACAGTTGGATCATTAAACTATATGCTTATGAACCGGCAGGGCCCGATTTTTATATGTTTAATGCTTTAAGGAATGGAGAATTAATAACGGATAGCATTTCACGTGTGCAGGTCTCTGATGATATACTTATTGATGGAATGTATTTGAATGGAATTTATACACTTTTTTTCTACGAAGATGAATTGGCTATTGGCGATACGGTCACAATGGTCATTTCAAGCATAACGGAAGACCATTACCGGTTCGTGTCGGAAGCACAAACAGAACTGTTTCCAAAAGTGCCCATTTTTAGTGGTCCTCCGGCTAATGTACGATCAAATATCAGTAATGGCGCTGTTGGGTATTTTGCAACATTTGTGTCAGACACCAGCACAAATATTATTGATGGATCAGGAATTTGGGAATAAGGGAACCTGAGCTATCTCTAATTGTACTTTTTTTCACCGCTATCAATAGCTTCATTCAGAAAATGACACAGTCGTTCCATTTGTTTATGGCCTTTAAACTGACCAAACTTTGCTGCAATTAAAAGAGTTATCCATAATCCAACACATGCAGGAATACTCCAGAGAAACGGAGCATCCATACCGAGCACCCATTGTGAAACACTCATTGAAACACCAAGGAATAAAAGAACAATTACGGCCGAATAAAAAAACATGAACATTGTCCAAACTTTTGGCTTTGGCCCCATCACCCCTCTTACCAGCGCGCCTCCATCCTTTTGCTTTTCAACAGTTACATGAAATTCGGGCGACCAGTAATGCTGATCTTCATTAGGAATTTGCAAGTATGCATGGTTATCCAGTGTACTGCCTGCAACACCCTTTTTTTCTATTAATCCTTCCAGTATTTGATCAATAACCTGGCAAGGTTGCAAAGTAGAAATTCGTTTATACCTTGGCCTCACCCGTATGGGTCCTTTATGAAGAGTACGATCCAAAAATCCTGTAAAATGTGAGCTTAAGTTGCTAAAATATAATCGAAGCAAAAACCCGATTCGAGTCAAAACAGCATTGCACTATTTCCCTGCAACAACAAATCTTCCATTGTAAACAAACTTACCTTCACTTAATTGCACGATATAAGTTCCATTTTGTAAAGAGCTAACATTGATCCTGTTTTTGCTGCCAATCAGTTGTGTAGTGAGAACCTTTTTTCCGCTTAAATCATAAATACTTAGGTCGGTGTTGCCCTGAATATTTTCAGGTAACTCCAGGGAAAAATAATTTATAGCCGGATTCGGATATATCGTCAATTCTTTATGTTCCCGGAATTCATTTTTCCCAGTAACAATCACCAGTGAATCAATTGGAAATGACATCATTGATCGCGCATGTGTTCCTGCAATCAGCCTGTTGGTTGATTCATCAATTTCAATATCATATACAGGGACTATGGGCATGTTATTTCCAAGCCTCGACCATTGCTGGCCTCCATTAAGTGTTGCATAAACACCGCCATCTGTGGCAACAAATACCACTGAATCTGCATTATCCCACAATATTTCGATATCATTTATTGCAAAAGCAGGTAAATCCCCGGAAATATCTACCCAGGTATCACCATGATCTTCCGAACGATGAATATGCGGTATATATTCGTTCATTTTATATCCTGAATGGCCAACAAAAACTGCCTCTTCATAGTTTGGTGAGGCCCTGACAGCGCTCACAAACCGCTGAGGTAAATCACCAGTGATCTCATCCCAGGTAGTTCCACCATCCAATGATCGCCATACAAATGCATCACTGGTTCCGGCGTACACAATATCTGGATTAAGCCTTGATGTACCAATTTCCGAAATAATATAATAACGGTTATTTGATTCACTCGTTAGTATCGGACTTACCGTCGACCAATTGCCATAGGGAGCGTTAATATTCCGATACATTTTGTTGGTTCCTGTAAAATATACATTCATTTCGTTCCTCGCAAATGGCATGTCCCAGGAACGAGGGTCACCAGAGCTGATCCCATCCGTAAATCCAAACCAATCAGAGCCATTACTGGTGGTCGCAACCAGGTTGCCATTTTGTGTTTCAGCATAAAATGTTGTTGGGAAAAAAAGATCAAATAAAGGTTGAAATCCATCTCCTCCATAAACCCTATTCCATGAGTTTTGTGTAGCATTGTTCCCTTTAATTGTCCCGTTATCCTGGGTTCCTCCAAAATAAACTTCCGGATCGTGGTGATTTACCTTTACCCTGTAAAACTGGGTATTGGGTATATCTTCAATATCCTCCCAGTCGTCTCCGGCATTATCACTTTTGTACAAACCACCATCTGTTGAAAGAAGAAGGGTATTTTCATCGACAAAGAAAAGATCATGTTTGTCAGCATGAACCTGGTAAAAATACCACGGCGGTGTGGTCATGAACCATGAATTTCCTCCGCTTGTTGTCTTGTACATATCCACACCCAGTACATACAATTCATCATCATCTTCAGGATTTACCCTGATTTGTCCGAAATACCATCCAAACCCGCCAAGATAATCATAGGGTAAAGAGTTGGTATTGACTTCATCCCAATTATTTCCATAATCAGTTGATTTATAAATACCATACAGGTTATAATCGCCTCCAACAAACAAAGCAAACACAAGCCCGGGGGTTTGCTGTGAAATTGCCAAACCAGGCCTTGAATTGTTAACCATTGGAAGGCCATTGCTGAGCATGGTCCAGTTATCGCCACCATCGGTGGTTTTAAAAATCCTGGAATCAGGTCCTTTTACCAACGATTTAAATGAATTTCGGATTCGATTCCATCCGGCAGCATATAAGGTTTGTGAGTCGAAAGGATCCATCACCAAATCGATTACACCTGCGCTGTCAGCAATAAAAAGAGATTGCTCCCAGGACAAACCACCATCCGTAGATTTATAAAGCCCCCTGTCGTTGCTCTTTTCGAAAGGAAGGCCCATCGTTGCAGCATAAATAGTTTTGGTATCATCAGGATCGACAATTATTTTTGAAACAATGGATTGCTCACCCAGCCCCAAATGTTCCCAGGTCTCGCCTGCATCACTGCTTTTATAAACTCCATTTCCAATAGAAGGATAGCCACTGATATTCCGGTCGCCTGTACCCACATATAAGATGTCAGGATCCTCAGGGTCGAAAATAATGCACGATGTGGCAAGAAAAGGGTTGTCATCAAAGATCGGATACCAGTCTGCGCCACCATTTTCTGTTTTAAAAACGCCCCCGGTAGTATTACCCACGTACATAATATCCGAATCATCAGGATGGGATAAAACCGCGTTGATACGCCCACCGATATTGTTAGGGCCTTCATTCTGCCAGGCAACATCAAACTCAGGACTCCTCGCATCTGCCATTGCTTCGGCAGTTTCTATCATCACTTTCTTATATGCATTAACATCCATGTGTACATCCGGAAAAGCACGCTGGAAATAAAAATAATCATATGGGTATTGTTTTTGAAGCAGGAGTGCTTCAGCATCGCATTTTCCTGACTGACAAGAATCTTTATCAAACAAGAAAACAGAGCCTGCCAATAAAGCAAACGCAAGAAAGTAGTATAGTTTTTTCATTCTAAATAATTTATTCATAAACATTTATCAAATAGATGGCTTATTAAAACAAGTTGAATCAATACTCGTTGTTGAATGAGATTCCCTACAAAATTAATGTATATTTTTAGTATTCAACCAGGAAACAAAAATTGGATTTCTTTCACTTACCTGAAGTTGGATCACAAATAAAACAAATTTATGACAATTGCATTTTTTCTACTTTTGAAGAAAAAAGCAAAGCATGGAACTTTCAATCTTAACGGCAACATCACCAGTTGATGGAAGATACAGAAATAAAACCGAAGAACTGGCTGATTACTTTTCTGAATATGCATTATTCAAATACCGTGTTAAAATAGAAATTGAATATTTTATCGCACTCTGTCAATTGCCACTTCCCGGACTTGAGGAATTTGAACCAGCCAATTTTGAAAAACTGCGGGTCATTTATAAGAACTTTTCGCCTGAAGATGCCGAATCCATCAAGCAGATTGAAAAAACAACCAACCATGATGTTAAAGCCGTAGAGTATTTTATCAAAGAAAGTTTCGATGAACTCGGGTTGTCGGCATACAAGGAGTTTATTCACTTTGGACTAACATCACAGGATATAAATAACACAGCCGTTCCGCTTTCCTTAAAAGATGCACATCGCGTTGTATTATTTCCAACACTTGAAAAACTGCTGAATAAGGTCAACCTGCTTGCATACGAGTGGAAGAATGTACCCATGCTTGCCAGGACACACGGGCAACCGGCCTCTCCTACCCGGCTGGGAAAGGAATTTTATGTTTTTACCGAACGCATGGAAAACCAATTCGATTTACTGAAAACAATACCCTTTTCAGGAAAATTTGGCGGGGCTACCGGGAATATGAATGCCCATGTTGTAGCCTATCCCGAAATCGACTGGGAAGATTTTGCCTGTAATTTTGTTAAAAAAAATCTGAAGATCCATCGCCAGAAAACGACCACGCAAATCGAACATTATGATTATATGGCTGCTTATTTTGACGGACTAAAACGAATTAACACGATTTTAATTGATCTGAGCCGTGATATCTGGACATACATTTCGTTCGATTACTTTAAACAAAAAATAAAAGAGGGGGAAATAGGCTCATCAGCCATGCCGCATAAGGTTAATCCAATTGATTTCGAAAATGCAGAAGGCAACCTCGGTATTGCCAATGCATTATTTCAACACCTTGCCGAAAAGTTGCCGGTATCAAGGTTACAGCGCGATTTAACCGATTCTACCGTAACACGAAATATCGGGGTTCCAATCGGGCATATGCTGATTGCTTTGAAATCACTTCTGAAAGGGTTTGATAAACTGATCCTGAACGAGAAAAAAATTGCTGCCGACCTGGAAAACAACTGGGCTGTTGTGGCTGAAGCCATTCAGACAATACTACGCCGCGAAAATTACCCAAAGCCTTACGAAGCCTTGCTTGCATTAACCCGAACCAATGAAAAAATAACCGGAAAATCCATCAGCCGGTTTATTGATCAGTTGGATGTTAGTGAAGAAATAAAAATAGAATTAAGGAAAATTACACCAGCAACTTACACCGGATATAACTTACTTTAAACTTTATGAAAAAATTCAAACGGGTACTGGCATACATAAAACCTTATTGGGGTTTGATGGGCTTGAACATTATCTTTAATGTGCTTACCATCGTGTTTTCACTCTTTTCGTTTGCTTTGCTAATTCCTTTCTTAAACCTGTTATTTGGCATCGAGGAACTGGCTGTTGAAAAACCTGCTTTTGCTTTGAGCACCAAGGCATTTCTTGATTTTCTGAATTATTACATCAGCGACATTATCGTTTCGCAAGGTAAAATAGCTGCATTGGCATACATCTGCCTGATCATTCTTACCGCGTTCTTTTTCAGGAACCTCGCCCGTTACATGGCCATGTTTTATATGGCAGGGGTCCGTGTGAATGCCGTCAGGGATATCCGAAATCAACTTTATCAAAAATTACTGATCCTACCCCTCTCCTATTTTCACAAACAAAAAAAGGGCGACATCATCGCGCGAACAACTACTGACGTTCAGGAGGTGGAATATTCGATCATGAATTACCTCGAAATACTTATTCGCGATCCCATCACCATCATTGCCTATTTCGCTTTTATGATCAGCATGAGCCCAAAACTGACTTTATTTGTCCTGATTATTCTTCCGTTAACCGGATTGATTATTGGCAGAATCGGCCGTAGCCTCAGAAAACAATCCACCATTGGGCAAGCAAAGTTCGCAGGTCTGCTCGCCATTATCGAAGAGTCGATTTCAGGCTTAAGGATCATTAAAGCCTTTAATGCCATTTTTTACTCCGACAATAAATTTAGAAGCCAGAATGCAGATTATTCAAAGATAATCCTGTCGATTTACCGCAGAAGGGACCTTTCGTCACCAATGAGTGAATTTCTGTCTTCAGCAGTAATCATATTGGTTTTGTGGTTTGGTGGCCGGTTGGTGTTGTCTGACAATCAAAGTATCCAGGCGGCTGATTTCATCACTTACATCATCGTCTTTTCACAGATTATCCCACCCGCCAAAACTTTTGCCCAGGGATATTACAGCATCCAAAAAGGGCTGGCTTCAGCCGACCGTATTTTTGAAGTACTTGATGCTGAAGAGGTAATCGAAGAAAAGAAGGATGCAAAACCAATTGTGTCTTTCTCAAAGGAAATTGAATACCGCAATGTGGAATTTGCTTACAATGCTGAAGCCGTCCTGAAGAATATCGATTTAAAGATCAGGAAAGGGAAACTTATTGCCCTTGTCGGGGAATCGGGGGGCGGTAAATCCACGATGGCCGATCTTTTACCGAGGTTTTATGATGTAACCAAAGGCGCAATCCTAATTGATGGCGTGGACATCCGTGATGTTGTAATCAGCGATTTAAGAGGTTTGATGGGTATTGTTTCGCAGGAAAGCATTCTTTTCAATGATTCTGTGTTTAACAACATTGCCTTTGGCGATAAATCCTTCACAGAAGAAGAAGTAATTCAGGCCGCCAAAGTGGCCAATGCCCATGATTTCATCAGCGATATGGAAGAAGGCTACCAAACCAATATTGGCGACCGTGGTCAAAAACTCTCTGGTGGACAGCGCCAAAGGTTGAGTATTGCCCGGGCTGTGCTGGCCAACCCTCCCATTTTAATTCTCGATGAAGCTACTTCATCGCTCGATACTGAATCGGAAAAACTGGTACAGGAAGCCCTTGCCAATGTGATGAAAGACCGTACCTCAGTGGTGATTGCACACCGACTTTCAACCATCATGCATGCCAACGAAATTATCGTTTTGAAAAAAGGAGAAATCGTGGAACGTGGCACGCATACCGAACTTATTCAAACAGAAGGCGTTTATAAACGGTTACAGGATTTGCAGTCGTTTGAGTAAGTAAATTCAGAAATAGAGATTGAAGCTAATTCGCTTTCACCCATTTTATGGTTTCCACTCTATGACCTGCCTGAACGCGGATGTAATAAACGCCTGAAGAATACCCATTAACATTGTAATCAATCCGTTGTACGCCTTCGTTGAGATTATTACTTATTTCAGAAACTTTGCGTCCCGAAAGGTCGAATATTTCAATAATAACCGTACTTTTCTGCTCGAGTGAAAATTCCAGTGTTAATTGATCTGTGGCCGGATTCGGGTGAACTTTTAGTTTATCCATTGATTGCTCAATAGCCTGTTCTTCAACACCAACCGTTACATCAAAAAAATCAATAATTCTTTTCAGTAACTCATCACGGGTATTTATTCCTTCGCCATCTTCCAGGTTGGCAAGGGCATACGACATGCAAAATGTTTTTTGTCCGTTAACCTGAGTCCCATCAAATTCAACAGCAACAACACCATAGTCACTTTCATAAAAGGCTTCTTTTGAGCCTGGAAATGTTTCGTATACACTATAAGTGTCAATACTTCTGATTGACAATTGATTTGTGCTGTTATACTCCAATCCATACGTGATTGCATCTTCCTGACCAATCAAAGTATCGATATCATTTTTAGCACCGTTTTCTGCATCAGTTAATCCAAGTACCCATAAAGACGAACTGTTGAATGAATTCAAAGCATCTCCACCTTCAATGTATATATTTCCACCGTTCAGACAATAATCTTTAATAGCATCGGCCATGGAATAAGTTAACTGAGTACTTCTCATACCTGTGTTGCCAAATGATAAGAACACGGCATCGTAGCCTTCCAGGCTCGCGGGAAAATTATTTGTATATCCAACGTTATCATACCAGTGATTTTCCAAATAATTACGAATGAAAGTTCCGCTGTATCCATTCGCATTTTCATCACCCTCATAGACGAGTACTCCCGAACGAACGGTAATGAAATCTTTCTTAACTAGGGTATCTGAATCTTCATCACCATAAGCTACCAGTGTAACATCATAAACGCCCCCTTCACTGTAGGTCCACAGCGGATTCTGATCATAGGAATCAGGTTCACCATCCTCATCAAAATCCCATGACCATCCTAAAACCTCGTAGCCCACATCAGCCAATGACCAATCCGTAAACTGAACTTCAATATCCGGTTCCCCTTCGGTTTTATCTGCTGAGAAATTAGCAACTACGTATCCATCACTTTCCGGATAACCGAAGAAATCCAATATATTTATCAAAATGTTGTAGCGTGAAGAATGCGGGTCTTCATCCACCAGTTCGGCAAGTGAATAGGCCAGGTGAAAAGTCTTTTGACCATAATCTCCTTCATTATAAATGGACACATTACCATAACCATCTTCATAAAATGGTGTAATTGCCCCCTCATCGGGGAATATCTTGTCAATGTACCAATTGTATTGTTGATTCGATGCGTTAAAAGTCATCCCTTCACCTAAAGTTCCTTCAGAGCCCATTAGTTTGCTGATAGGGTTTGGTGTATTATAATTTGAAATTACAAATGCAGCACCAAATAAACCTGCAAATTCGTCACCATTTGGATAATCCATTATGCCAGGAATTAACAGAAATGGGGATCCATCAGTAAACAGGGTTCCTCCACTCTCAAGATAATCCTGAATGGGGATTGTTAAAGGATATTCAAGGAATGTGGCCTGATCTATATATTCTCCGGCATTGCCAAAAGATAAAAATACAGCATCGAAACCGGCAAATGAATGAGGGTAATGGTTTGAATAGATCACTTCATGGCCTCGTGCTTCGAGGAAATCCCTGATGTAAGCCCCGCTGTAATCATGTGTGTTGGCATGGCCTTCCCAAACGAAGAATCCCGAAGGAGCAACGAGCACAGCAATTTCCGTTTCACCACCATAGATCACAGGCATTTCGGATAACACTTCAATGATGAAATCGGCAATATGCGGTTCAGAACCTTCAGCAACTTCGAACTCAAAGGCATTATTAATCTCAAAAACCGAATCTGCAGGAATAGTAGCAGATACTGAGCCTGTTGTTACTGTAATATCAGGATCCACTGATGAGAGTGTAAACACGGCGTTGTCATCACTAACCAAATGTGCAAAATTTCGCATGGTAATCGAAACAGACACTGTCTCACCTGCTTCAATTACGCCATCGCTATCCTCATCTTCCAAAATAAAGCCCAAAAACTCAAGCCTTAGTTCCTGGGGTACTTCTACATTCTCATTCACAAGTGCATAATAGGCGTTTATCCTTCCTGACCCCAGGGCATTCTCGTAACCCGGATTGAGATCATCAATATCATCAGCAGTACCAATTACCTGTTCTATCAATTGGTCATTTGTCCAGTCGGGTTGGTAGGATTTCAATAAAGCAAACAAACCGGCCACCATTGGTGTTGCCATAGAGGTTCCACCCCAACTTGCATAATTATTATTTGTAATGGTGCTCAAAATAGACACCCCCGGTGCTGCGATATCGACTGCTATGCCATAATTTGAAAAGCTGGCACGCGTATCGTCAGGATTGACAGCAGCTACAGAAATTACACCAGAATAGCCCGCAGGTAGTGCAACATTACTCGAATTGTCATTTGCTGCGGCAAAGCAAACGATACTTCCCAGGCCAATAGCGTATTGCATCACATCATATTCATATTGCGAAAAGCCATAACCATGGTACCAGCTATTGCTGATAATATTAGCACCGTTTTCGGCTGCATAAATTACCCCATCAATGCCGTATAAAACCGTATTATTGCCATCATCAGTCTGTACAGGCATATGTTTGATATTCCACGAAACACTACTGATTCCAACACCATTATTGGTCCTTCCTGCAGCGATGCCTGCACAATGGGTTCCATGTTCAAAAGGGCCCTGGTTCCACAGCGGATCCGGATTACTTCCATCTCCTGAGATAGCTTCTTCGTGAAAATCCCACCCGATCACATCATCAATGTAACCATTTCCGTCATCATCTATGCCATTCAGGTCATCAGGATCACGCTCCCATACACCTTCGTTATATTCAAGTGTAACACCGTCACCGTCTGCATCTTCACCCAGGTTCTGCCAGGTATTCTCGGTCAGATCAGGATGCAACCAATCAGCACCAGTATCTACAATGGCAACAATTACCTCGTCACCATTCTCACCTTTATGGATATCCCAGGCTTCCGGCGCCATGATTTGCGGAAGGTGTTGCTGGCTATTATACATTGGGTCATCGGGAACCTCTGTGAACTTTCCAATTGGCATGGGTTCTGCATATTCTATATTTAGATCAGTAGCAAAAGCCTGCGCAACTTCATGTACATTTTGTGATTCGGGAAACTCTATTCGGTATATCCTGCTCAAATCCGGTAAACCCGAATTTTTTGGGATGGGTTTGTGCTTAAATCTTTTCTCCAGTTTTGTAACATCAAATTTGATCACCTTTTCATCCAATGAAGCGACATCAAAGTGTACACTTCTTTCTTGTTTTTCATAAGGACCAATGCCCTTTTTCACTTTAATTACGATTGTACCTGGAACAAAACCCGGATTATTCGATTGAAAAGTTTTTGTTAATTGTGTAAACCCCGTAAATGGGAATAAGAACACCATCAGGATAAGCATGGTGAAAAGCCTGGTTGAATAAATGTTTGTTTTCATGAAAATAGTTTTAGTTGGTTAGTGCAATTTAAATATTGGAGCTATATATTTCCCTTGATTAAGTTGATAATAGGGAGTATTAACTATTATATCCATTATTTCAATATCAGAAAAGGTGACAACTATCAAGCAATCTCAATTAAATAATTTGATAGTTTGGCAGTCGAAATATACGCTAAAATTGGCAAAAAAGCAAGTTTTACAGCTTTATTGCCTGATATTTAACAACATGTCCTTATATCAAAGATTCCTAAAATGTTACGAAAAGTTGTTTTTGATTTAAAAAAAATTGCTGAATGCAATACTTTTTTGAAACAACAGGCTTTTCAGATTAAGATCACAGGAAAAAGAAAAAATACTTAAAGAATATGCGTTGGATACACCACAACGTTTATTTATTATCCAGCATTTTGATGAGATTATTGTCAACAATACAGGGAATTGTCGTGGAAAGATGTACCTGTCATGAACTTGTCAGATAATATAAAAGAAAAGATTGTTGAAAGATATTTTGAAATTCAGCAACGATGAAGATGTTGTGAAGCTTTAATCATTGCCTTTAGCAATCCGATAATAATAATCCGCTTTCTTCTTATTATCCAGCCGATTGTAAATATTTCCCAGGTATTTAGCTGTTCCCGGATTTGGATCTATTGCATAAAGCTTTTTAAAATAGCCAAGCGAGGTTTTAAAATCAGCCGAAACGATATCCAGTGCTTTCAGGAGTTTTTTGTATTGTTTGTTTGTTTTGTTCTTTTCGTAGGCTTTCAATTCATCCTGGTACCTGTTTTCGGCTTTCCAGAAATATCTTTTTGCAGTCCAGTCCAAACCAACCAGGTTATTTTCATCAATCTTTAAAAGATCAGCAGCAATATGTCCGCAAACTGAATCATTATCAATTGCTTTATTTACCCGGAAATATTCTTCAAGTTTTACTGAGGTAGATCTTACTTCTCCTGGTAAATTATTCCACGCCTTTACGGCTTCAGTCCAGTTTTGGCTTTCCACATACAATTCGAATAAACGGGAATGCACTGCAGCTATTTTATCTCCATCAGGATATTTCGACACATAAGTCTCCATCTCCTCCATTTCTTTCGACAGGTTATCAATTTCCTGATACAATCCGGCAAGATTGAAATATGTATCCGCATTTACAAAGTTGGAATATTGGTCTTGCTTCAGGTAATTGATCGCTTTTTCAGTCAGTCCTAACTGACTTGCAGAACTTGCTGCTTCTGCATATACAGGACATTCCTTTGAACGGTCGTTTTGCTCATAATATGCAATCACCGTTTCGAAGTGTTGTAATGCATCATTATAATTCCCCGATTGGTATGCTGTTTCTCCGTTTTGTATGGTGGTACTGATTTGTTTGCTACCAGAACAGGATGCAAATAAACCAATTAACACAAACAGTATCAGCATGTTGAAAATCCTCATTTATTTAAGCTTATTGATAAAGGCGGCAAATGTAAAAATAAACGAGACTAATAAAATTGAATTGGCATAAAATGTGTGTAATCCTGCGGTTATGTTATTTTTGCACAAATTTTTAAGGAATGGATCTAAGTAAAATTTTATCAATTTCGGGCAAACCCGGACTATTCAAATTGGTAGGCGAATCGAAATCAAATATTGTTGTTGAATCAATGATTGACGGAAAGCGCGGTCCGGCATTTTCGCATGAACGCATCAGTACATTAAAAGAGATTAGCATCTATACCGAAACTGAAGATGTGCCATTGGAAGATGTCTTGAAAAAGATTTACGAAATGCATGATGGCAAACCGGTTATTGACCCCAAAAAAGCTTCTTCCAATCAATTAAAAGAACTTTTCGGGGAAGTGATACCTGATTATGATAAAGAAGCTGTTTATGTTTCGGATATGAAAAAGGTTTTTGGCTGGTACAATTTCTTACTTGAGAAGGATATTCTGGAATTCACAGAAGAGGAAGAAGCCGGGGAAACAGCAAAAGAAGACACAAAAGAAAAAGGTGAACAGGATAAAACCGACAACGAAGAAGCTGACAAAACCTGATGAAGAAAATACAGGACTTTAATGTTAAAGAATACAAATGGCTGAATGACAGCAGCTATGTAATTGTTCTTCAATCCTCATATCCAATTCCTGAAATTAAACCCGGAAATTTTGCTGAAATAGCTGTTCCCAATGCTTCAGATGTTTTTTTGCGCAGACCGATATCTGTACTTGATGTTGACCGTGAGTTGAATACATTGAGCTTTTATATAAAGGTCGTAGGAAAAGGAACGAAAAAATTAAGTGAACTCAATATTGGTGAAAAAGTAAGCATCATTTATCCGCTTGGAAATTCATTCAGTATAAATGGAATTCAAAACGCACTGATTATAGGAGGTGGTTCAGGTATTGCGCCTTTTGTGTTGCTTGGCAGGAAGTTACAGGAAGAAAAGGTAAATGTCACCTTTTTATTTGGCGCCCGGACGAAAGAAGAAATTGTTCTTACCGAAGAGTTTTCAAAATATGGTGAGGTGATCTCAACTACTGAAGATGGCAGCATGGGGGAAAAAGGGCTGGTAACCCAGCATTCTGTCTTCAAAGGCGATTTTCCGTTCGACAAAATCTACACCTGCGGCCCCGATCCGATGATGAAAGCTGTCGCTAAAATTGCCCTGCAAAAGAACATTGATTGTGAAGCCTCGCTTGAGAATATGATGGCATGTGGTTTTGGCGCCTGCTTATGTTGTGTTACCGAAACCACTTCGGGTAATTTATGTGTTTGCACCGATGGGCCTGTTTTTAACTCCAAAGTTTTGAAATGGTAGATCTAAGTGTAAAATTAAAAGACCTCGAACTGAAAAACCCGGTTACAACTGCTTCGGGTACGTTTGGATTTGGCGAAGAGTTTGATGATTTTATTGACCTGAACAAATTGGGTGGTATTTTTGTAAAAGGGCTTACCCTTCATCATCGTGAGGGCAATCCGTATCCCAGGATGGCCGAAACGCCTTCGGGCATGCTCAATGCAGTAGGCCTGCAAAACAAGGGCATTGATTATTTCATCAGCGATATTTACCCTCGCATTAAACATTTAGATACTGAGATTATTCCCAATGTAAATGGCTCTACTGTTGAAGATTACATTGAAGTAACAGAAAAAATCAACGAAATAGAAGGCATCAACGCCATCGAATTAAATATTTCCTGCCCGAATGTTAAAGAAGGCGGGATGGCCTTTGGTGTAAGCTGTCCGTCAGCTATTGCTGTTACCGAGGCAGTAAGAAAAGCATACGATAAAACACTAATCGTTAAGCTCTCCCCAAACGTTACCGACATCACCGAGATTGCCAAAGGAGTTGAAGATGCAGGAGCTGATGCTGTTTCGCTGGTGAATACATTCCTGGCCATGGCCATTGATGCAAAAACACGCAAACCCATTCTGTCAACTATCACCGGAGGACTTTCAGGCCCGGCAATCAAGCCTATTGCGCTGCGCATGGTCTGGCAGGTTTACAATGCAGTGCGGATCCCTGTTTCCGGAATGGGCGGCATAATGAATGCTACCGATGCCATTGAATTCATGCTTGCAGGCGCTTCAACCATCCAGGTAGGAACAGCCAATTTTATCGACCCGACAATTTCCATTCAGATCATTGATGGTATTGAGCAGTATTGTGAGGAAAATGGATTTAGTGCAGCAATGGATTTAGTTGGAGCGATGGAGGTTTAATTTTTAAAAATTATCACTTTAACTGTTTTAAGCTTGCAACTTAAAACACTAATAGCCTGTAGTTTAGGCCAGATAAAAATTATTTATATAAAAAATCCAATTCTTTGTAATCCTTTCGTGTAATTTTTGGCAGGTTTACTTCTTCGACTTCAAGATTCAATGAATCTGCAATAAATTTTACCAGTTTCTCCTGGTTGTAGCTTAAACTACTTACCACATCTTCTGATGGAAAATCATCATGGTGACGATGCCACAATTTAGCTATTTCCAATTCCTGTTTATATAAAGGTTTTTCTGCTGCTCTTACCATCCATTTAAAATTGGTCATTGTGTTTTGGTCAGCACCTGATACGTCTTTCATTCCTTTTTTGTCAACGGCATAATGTGCGGAGGCATAATATGTTCCGGTCGCAACCATATCCTCATCAGGGACAAGTATCACCTGGATCAAATCATATTCTCTATACTTTTTATGAAGCTCAATAGCAGCCAGAATCGTTGTTTGGGCAAACTCATCATAAGTGTTGGCTTCAGAAGTGATAAACCACATTTTTGCATTTCTATTTTCACTGTGTAATGTAATTTCGTGTTCTCCAACAAGTTTATAGGGTTTTGCCTGTGTTAGATATGATTCATATTTTTCACAGGATGAAAGAGATAAGAAGATAATGGAAAGGGTAAAGATGAATATAGATTTCATTGTTAGGGTATTTTACAGAGGTTAATACTACCAAACTAAGTGCCAGGATTTATTCTTTTTCAGCTCTCTCCCTCAATCCCCCTATCTTCACAAAGAAAGGGAGCGAGTTGATAGCATTAAATAACTGCAGAAATTTGGAAAATTCCAAATTTTTCTATCTTTACTCTTGGAAAAGGCTAATAATTACAATTAATTCGAAAAAGATTTAACACCAGGTTAATGAGGATCTGCGCATCATTTCTTTTAGTTATAGCCTTGACAGTCAATGTTTTTGCTCAGAGTCCCGGTGGGTTCAACTATCAGGCAATCGTGAGGGATGCCAATCAAAATGTCGTTTCAAACCAAACTGTAGGAATTCAAATATCCATCAAACAAGGAAGTGCAAACGGACCGACTGTTTACCAGGAAACATTTGCCCCATTTTCAAATGATTATGGCTTGATCAACCTCGAGATTGGAACAGGCTCAGTAGTAAGTGGCGCATTTTCTGTCATCGACTGGGCACAAGGCCCCTATTTTATGGAAACGGCAATGGACCTCAGTGGGGGTACAAATTATATAGTTATGGGTGCCAGCCAGTTGCGAAGTGTACCTTATGCACTGCACGCCGGAGTTGCTGAAAGTTTAGCTGAAAAATCTTATTCGGTTAACGACAGGGCGCATGGCGGTATTGTTTTCTATGTGAATGAAGAAGGAACCCATGGACTTGTGGCGGCTTTCGACGACCAGCTTACCAACACAGACTGGTACGGGGCTAATGACAACCTCAATAATTCTGTTTACCATGATAAAGCCGGTTCAACCTATATGGACTGGAGGCTTCCCACAAAATTTGAACTCAACCTGATGTATCAGCGCAAAAGTATCATTAATAATTTCACACGTGACTTTTATTGGAGTTCTATTGAGGCAAATAATGGAAATAGTGCCTGGGGGCAGAGTTTTGATGATGGAGAGCAAAAAATCAAGGAGAAATTGTCAGAAGGCTCAGTCAGGCTGGTACGGACATTTTAATTACATAATCTTCATGATAAAAAAAGCCACATTTCTGTGGCTTTATTGTGTGGGCGATATAGGATTCGAACCTATGACCCCTTGGGTGTAAACCAAGTGCTCTGAACCAGCTGAGCTAATCGCCCTTTCCCGGAGCTTCTTATTGTTGTGAACCTCCCGATAACTATCAGGAGAGTTAAGCTCCCTTGCTTGAAAAGCGGCTGCAAATATACTGCTAATTTAATCCCTTGCAAGAGAATACAGATTTTTTTAAAATATTGGCCAAAAGCACTTGGGTTAAGTCATCACAGTACGTGGTGAAGCTTTTGATCAGATGCTGTTTACGAAAACAAAAAAATTGAAATGACACCCTTAAACTGTCTGAATTACCGATCACCGAATAAGTAGGCTCTGAGCTTCCATACCCTGGAACGTTTTGCCTTTTGAATCTTTCGTAAACCACCGGTTTTTCGTAATTCTTTAACAGCTTCAGAGATAGATGGATTCATCTTGATGCTGATATTTCTCTTGTCATGAATATACCCCGAGTTAATATACCTGCTGATTACCTGGAACAGGTGCCAGTAACGTTCCTTTTTTTCAGTGTCCTTTAAATCTTCCAGATGTTCAAATGCAGCTAATTTACTTGTATTCGACTCCTTTTCTTCTACAAGTTGCTGTAAAATAAGGTCAGTCAGATTAAGCTCTCGTTCGGTTAAAATATCCATGTAAGAAAAGAATTAAATCTTTATATAAAAGTAGAAAAACATTTGCCAGTTAATGTATCTCGTTAATAACTCTTGTCACTTTTTTTAGAGTCTGATAAACAAATTGTTATCAACAGGAAATTTAAAAAGTTATCAACGCTATGATTTTATCCTATTCAAACCAACCTATCAGGAGATGGATTTACAGGAAGGTTGGAGGCAAAAAAAACAGAATTCTCTTCTGATGTGTTTTAAAAACACTTTCCCTGCCACGTCTTTTGCTTTTTCAATTCCTTTTCAATAACCACGTTGCTTTGATCGTTACGGATAAGCCCCCAGCCGGGCCGGGCCAAAATACGAGTGGGAACCTCAGCTGCAAATCACTCAATGATGAATGATGGATTCAGTTTCTCAATAAACCGAATGATGAAATCAATATAATCTTCAAACGAAAACAAGTCGTACACTCTTGCGTTTCTTGCAAAGTCTTTCGCCATAGCTGTGCCCTGTACGATTTGCTGATGGTTTAATTTTGTGTTCATTCAACCAACTTGGTTTATAAATGTTGAAAAAAATAGAGTTAGTTGTGACTTTGTGTGTGTGTCTTGGTTACTAATTTTATAATTTTGAAATGGAGTTACAAATTAAATGTTGTAAATTATGATTTTATGAAGTTAGGGATCATGCAACCCTATTTCCTGCCTCATTTGGGTTATTACTCAATTATTAAGCGTACGGACAAATGGATATTCAACGATGAAGTACAAATGATTCGTCAAGGTTGGGTCGAACGAAATAGGATTTTGAAACAGCAGGGGGGATGGCATTATATTCGTGTTCCGTTGGTAAAGTTTTCTCATACTACACCGATTAAGTATATACAGATAAGAAACAATGAGGATTGGAATGGAAAAATTCTTGATCAACTGAAACATTATAAAAGTAAAGCTCCTTATTACAAGAAAGTTATAAAATTTTTGAATTATGCATTTGAGGCTGAATTTGACACAATCACAGTACAAAATGCCCATTTGATAGAATTAACTTGTGAATATATCGGACTTGATTTTAACTATGAGATACTTTCGGACCTTGACATAGATTTGTCAGATATTAATGAACCTGATGAATGGTCGCTGATTATTTGCAAAAAGTTAGGTTATAATCATTATATAAATCCAATACTTGGCAAGCAGTTCTACAACAGGAAAAAGTATGAGGATAATAATATCAAACTTAATTTCCTTCGTATGGATTCATATTCATATGACCAGGGTTCTAAAGAGTTTGTTGATGGGCTTAGCATTATAGATGTGATGATGTTCAACTCCCCTGCAGAGATTAATCAAATGCTTGATGAATATCAATTGGATGGATAATAATGGAAAAATTGCGTGTCGATCGAATAAATAATCTCTCAACTTTTGAAGGGATTAAAAAAGATTGGGAGCAGTTGTATAAATCGGACTCCAATTCACACGTTTATATCTCCTGGTTATGGCTGTATAGTTGGTTTTCCACAACACCTTATAAATGGGTTGTGCTAGGCGTGAAAAATGAATACACTTCCACTTATGTTGCTTTCTTGCCGCTGACAATTTACAATCGTGGATCATTTGGGATTTATCCGATTCGCGAAATTGTATATGGAGGAAAACCCATTTCAATCTATTCTGGTTTTTTATGCTCACCGGATTTCGAATTTATAGCAATTAGGCTTTTGGCATCTTATATTCAGTCAAATCTCAGCTGGGACATCTTTCATTTTAATGCTACAAAAGACCCCCGGTTGGGCACCTTTTTAGATGCGTTTCCAAATTCTAAATTTTCTGTTGAGGTAAGCAAAAGTCTTTCATCACTATGTATTACATTACCGGACGATTATCAAACCTATTTAAGCCACTATATTGGAAAGCGTACCAGGAAGATGATCAGGGTCACGACAAAATACATAAAGGAAAACGAAAGATACAAGATAACTTATTCTACAGCAAACACCATTGACGGAGATGTAGATGCATTGTGCGAGCTATGGTTCAGTCGATGGCAAAAAAAACGTGAAGTGAAATGGCACAGGAATACATTGCATCATTTTTTTGAGAATAATTTATTAAGATTAAGTATTATTTGGGATGGAGAGATTGCTGTTTCTGCCGCTGCCGGTCTTATTGATCCTGAAAATAAAACCTATAATGCATATATTACAAGTTATAATCCTGATTATTCGAAAATATCACCTGGTACTGTTTTAGGTGCAGAGAATATTAAACTGGCCATTGAACAGGGTTATAAATACTATGATTTTGCTCGTGGTTTGGACCCTTATAAGCAATCATTTGGCCCGAAAGAGTATCAAACAAAAAATGTGTCAATTAAAAGAAAACGTTTGAAAACGGCATTAACTTTAATGATGATGAAACAAGTGAAAAGTGTTTTTAAGAAATTATTGAAGTAAAAAAAATTGAAGAATCACTTCAAGGATTTAATAATACTTCCCCTGCCACGTATCCCGTTTTTCCATTTCTTTCTCGATAGCAACATTAATCTGGTCATTTCTGATAAGCCCCCATCCAGGCCCAGCCAGGAAACGAGGGGGAACCTCACCTGCAAACCGCTCAATGATGAATGAAGGATTCAGTTTCTCGGTAAACCGAATGATGAAATCAATATAATCTTCAAACGAAAACAAGTTGTATGATCGTGGGTTTTTTGCAAAGTCTTTTGCCATGGCTGTGCCTTGTACGATTTGCAGTTGGTGGAATTTTATGGAATTCAGTGGCAATTGGTTTATTTTATTTACCGATTCCATCATCATTTGTCTGCTTTCGCCCGGCAGGCCAAAAATAAAATGAGCACCCACATTTAATCCATGCGCTGCTGATTTGGAAATAGAATCGATGGCTTGCGCAAATGTATCGGCCCTGTTAATTCTACTGAGCGTTTGGTTATAAATACTTTCAACGCCGTATTCAATAACGATATAATGTTTCTCCGATAACTGTTTCAGGTAATCGAGAATCTCATCATTCACGCAATCTGCACGGGTTCCAATAACCAATCCGATCACACCTTGCAGTGACAAAGCATCTTCATACAGTTTTTTCAGGTGGGGAAGTGGGGCATAGGTGTTTGAATATGGTTGAAAATAAACCAGGTATTTATTTGCCCTTCGGTACCTGACTTTATGAAATTCAATGCCTTCTTTTACCTGTTGATTAATTGGCTTTTTCGGATCACAATACGAAGGGTTAAAAGCGTCGTTATTGCAATAGGTACAACCACCTCTGGCCTTTGTTCCATCCCGGTTAGGGCACGCAAAACCTGCATCCACACTAATCTTCTGCACCCTTTCTCCAAAAAGGTTTTTAAAATGAGGGGCGTAGGCATTGTATCGACGGTTGTGTCCCCAGGGGTAAGTCATAATTCAAATCTGTTTTTTCATAGGATTGCAAAAATATCGAACATCGAATAATAAATAAGGAATATCGAGGTGATTAGCAGAAAATATTTCATATTCAATAAAAAAAGCAGGACTTTCGCCCTGCTTAATATCTTATCTAAATTTGATCGATATACTACTCCTCTGTTGCGTTTTCTAATGTTTTCATGATAGAGAACACGAAAACAGCCGAAATTAAAAGCATAACAACAAGTAGCGTAAAGAACTGCCACATTTCCCATTTTTCCCAGAAAGGGCCAATTAAACCAGCCAGCAAATTTCCTATAGCTGTAGAACCTAACCAACCGCCCTGCATTAATCCGGCATATTGCGGAGGTGCAACTTTCGATACAAAGGAAATCCCAATTGGGCTGTAAAACAATTCAGAAATTGTTAAGCTAAAATAGGTAGCAATCAACCAATACGGAGTGACACGAAGGGAGTCGGCCAAAGCTCCGGGAATAAAGTCTTTGGGTGAAACCAAACCCGTTGAAACCAGTACCATAATTAAAAAACTTGCTGCTGCAATAAACAATCCAATACCGATTTTCCTTGGTGAACTGGGTTCTTTGCCCCTCTTGTTTAAAGCGTAAAATATCCCGATAATAATTGGTGTGAGGAACACGATGAAAATGGGGTTAAAGTGTTGAAAAATCATTGGTGTAATAGGCATCACAGAATTAAATGCTGAAATGGAGTAATAGGCCAATCCGCCACCAACGATTATTAAAATAGCACCCACTCCTTTCCATAGTCCGCTGGTTTTTTTCCCGATAAGTAAGATAACCCCAATGATTGCTGCAATAATGGGTAGAAGTGCATTCAGGTCGAAGAAAATATAAGTGAATGAACTCACTTCAGTAAAGGTGTAATCGCGTGCAAATATTGTGAGTGTAAATCCGTTCTGATGGAAAGCCATCCAGAAGAAGATATTAACAATAAAAAGCAAAGCTAAAGCTGTTAAACGCTTTTTGTTTTGCTGTGGTGTTAATTCAACAATATTGTGATTTTCTTGTTGTTTGGCATGCTTGTGCATCACATCCACATGCTTGTAAGTTTTGCGGAAGACAAGGAAAATCAGTAATGAAACAAAAATACTAACCGCGGCAATCCCGAAACCATAGCTATACGACTGGCTTAAAGTATCGATATAATAATTGCTGAAATCTGTAAGATTTGTAAACTGATAACCACCTCCCGGAACAATTGCATTTTGAGCCAAATTAGTCAGTTCTTCAGCTTTTCCAAATGTTTGTCCGTTTGCTGTGGCATTCAGATATTCATGAGCCATACTTGGGATATTGGCATTGTAAGTAAGCCCTCCTTTTCCAAGTATCCAGTTGCTCATACCCTGGGCCGCAGAAGGCGCAAAAAAGGCGCCAATGTTGATTCCCATGTAGAAAATATTGAATGCAGAATCGCGAAACTTAGTGTATTGAGCATCATCGTAAAGTTTTCCAACAAGGGCTTGCAGGTTTCCTTTAAAAAACCCGGTACCTATTGAAACTATACCAAGTGATAAATAAACGAATGATAATCCCGAACCGGGTTGTGCCAGCATAAAATATCCGGCGATCATCAAAATAATTCCCAGCGTAATGGTTTTCCCAAAACCAAAAAACTTGTCAGCAATGATCCCTCCCAATAATGGAATAAAATAAATTCCAAAAAGAAAAATACCATAAACCTGTCCGGCCGCTTTTGCGTCAAGGCCAAATTTTGCCTGCATAAACAAAATGAAAATAGCCATCATGGTGTAATAACCAAAACGTTCACCCATGTTCGCAAACAAGAAAACAAAAAGTCCTTTCGGATGTCCTTTTAACATATTGATTGATTTTTGATTTAAATTTTTTTTCGGTAGCTGGCAAATGTAAATAAAAATTAATGGTATTCAATTGTTGATTTATCGAGTTATTGAGATATTTGTTTGATCCACTTGTTATTCATTCATGATACCTAAACAATTTCAGGGCGTTTTTAGAATCATTCCAAATATTGAGGGAGGGCATGCTGTAGGTGAAAACTTTATTAATCAGTATGCGGATTTCTATTTATTGCATGGACTGGAGTACTGGAACATTTGGAGTAATGGAGAGTAATAACTTGCATCAGTATAAAAATCTACTCCAACACTCCACTACTCCAATAAAAGATTTTTCAATTAATTTTACTTCATGTGTAATTTAATTCACCCAATATCGTCCTCCTTTTAGAATGACTGCAGAAGAATTCAAATCCCGGTTGCTACCGGTAAAAAATAAATTATTTCGCCTGGCTTTTACCCTGTTGTCAAACAGGCAGGAAGCTGAGGATGCAGTACAGGAAGTTTATTTAAAAATGTGGGATATGCGTAAAGATCTGGTCAAATATAAAAGTACCGAGGCCCTGATGGTAACCATAACACGCAACCTGTGTTTAGATAAACTGAAAACAAAGAAAAATAAGGCAATAAGCATAAATCAGGCATTTAATTTATCAGAAAGCAATGATCCTGAATTGGCTGCTGAGGAGATGGACATGGTGAATATCGTAAAGCAGATTATGCAGCAATTGCCGGCCCAGCAAAAAACAGTTATTCACCTGCGTGATGTTGAAGGTTATGATTATGAAGAAATAGTGGAGATCACTGGATTTGAAATGAATTATGTACGGGTAAATATTTCGCGGGGAAGAAAAAAAATTAGAGAAACAGTTCAAAAAATGCAACGCTATGATACCAGCAAAGCTTCAAGACTTAATTGAAAAATTTTATGCCGGTGAAACAACTGAGCAGGAAGAAGATCAGTTGAAAGCCTACTTTAACCTCGCTGACTCTTCCAAAGATTTAGCCAGGGAAAAAGAGTATTTCATGGCCATGAATTCATTGAAAACAAAAGAGTTGGATGATACATTTGAAAAGGAATTGTTTAAACAAATCAATGATGAAAAGCCAGGCAGGAAACTCAAAGTCTGGGGTTACAGTCTTTCTGCAGTTGCAGCTACCATCACCATATTTCTGTTGGTTTGGTTCGGAACTGACATCCTGAATCCAGGAGAGGTTTACGGAACCATAAACGATCCACACCTTGCATTCGCGGAAACCCAAAAAGCACTTGACGAAATCTCGAAAAAAATGAACAAAGGACTTAAACCGGCAAAAAAAACAGTAGATAAAGTTGAGGAAAATGTGAAGAAAACCGGTGAAGTAAAAAAATTGAACAAAGCACTTGAAAAAACAAAATCATTTCAAAAAATTGACGAGGCAAGCGAATTGTTAAAATCATTCAGCAAAGTCTATATCAATTACGGAAAATCATAAAAAATAAACACTTAAATAATTAAACCATGAAAAAATTAGTAATCACATTGGCGATCATTGTATACGCAACTGCAAATGCCATGTACGCCCAAACAGCAATCGATGATCTTTATCATAAATATGCCGGAGAGAAAGGCTTTACCAGCATCAACATTTCACCTGAGATGTTTGGTTTTTTATCATCACTCGATATGAATGACAGTTCTGACAAAGCCCAGGAAACACAGGAAGTACTTGACCAGCTCAGCGGACTGAAAATGCTTGTTTACGAGCCTGAAGGTGGTGCCAGCAACGAGGCTTTTCTTAAAGAGGTTAAATCATTAAGCAAGGCGAAAGGATATACTGAAATGATGTCGGTTGACAGTGAAGATGAAGTAGTAAAATTTCTTGCCAAAAAAGGATCTGACGGAAAAGTGCTCGAACTTTTAATGATCGTATTTGATGAAAAGGAAGCAGTTGTGATGAGTATGACCGGTAACCTTGACATGAAAACTATTTCTGAGATTTCCAAATCACTGGATATTGATGGCATGGAAAATCTTGAAAAAATAGAGGAATAAACTTATAAAACTGATACAAATGAAGAATATCGCAATCATACTATCACTTCTATTCTTAATGCCGTTTTGCAACCTGGCCCAGGATAGGGACAAGCCCGGATTTGAATTGGAAATTGAAGATCCTGAAATGGATATTGATTTTGATGGAGACATTGACATTTTTAACTTTCTGGATAAGGTTCAAAATCTGTATATCCTGAATTTTGAGTTCGACAAGGGAGATAAGGATGACCTGACATCGTTTAAAAACAAACTAGAAAAACTGATCGAAAAGAAAGACTTTAAATCGATGGTTGACATATCGGGTGAAGGCCACGTGAGGATCTTATCACGAAGGGGCGATGGTAAAAATACATCCGATTTCCTTTTGATTACCGAAGGTGAAGACGATGCTATGTTTTTCTGGGCAAGCGGGGAATAGATTCCCTAAACGTTATCAAAGGCCGGTGGAAAAATCACCTGCCCTGAAATACCATCAAGACTTCCCGGAAATAGCTCGATAGCCATAAATGCTTCATCGGGGGCTGGAAAAGGCGATTTGATGCCCCATCGCGAGGCTCGTTTAAATCCAAATTTTGAATAATAACTGGGATAACCCAGAACAATAACTGATTCATATCCTGATTCTTTCGCTATCTGCAAGCCAAAAATTACCAGCAATTTTCCAACACTCCGCTTTTGGAATTCAGGCAATACCGCCACGGGAGCCAGTGCAAGCGATTTGTTATGATGTCCTTTATTTTTAATTGAAACGGGCGTAAATAAAATATGCCCTATCACCTCAGCTTCTGTTTCAGCAACAATAGAAAGATTGCTGTTAAATTCATCCGCTTTGCGCAGTTCTTCGATGAGTTTTCCTTCTGCCTTGCGCTTAAAGGCAACATCATTTACCCTCGTGATCCCTTGATAGTCTTCAGCTTGTTCAGGCCTGAGGTTGATATTCATAATTTATATAGTTATATCATCAAAACTAATCAAATGATGGTAGACTGGCAAATGTATTTTGTATTTTCGACAGCAAAATTAACTAACTAAACTAGCAGTATGGATTTTGATGAAGCCCAGGAAATGGCTGAAGACCCAAACAATATTTTGGGCATATATAACTATTGTGATGCATGGTGTGAACGCTGTTTGTTTACTTCTCGCTGCCTGAATTTTAAAATGCAAAGAAAGATTGAAGAGGAGATAGAGATACAGAAACGTGAAAAAGAAAATGTAGAATTCTGGGAACAGGTGGATGAAGCGATAGCGGATGTGAAGGATTTGATGGAAGAAAATGAAACAGAAGCTGCAAGTCTGGTAGATTTAGGTTTTGATGCTGATGATGACGATGATTTAATGGCAGAGCATGAGATGCATCGAAAAAAAGCAAAGGAACAACCCATATCGAAGGCTGCCAAAAGATATATGGATGCCGTACATAACTGGTACAAAACCAAACAAGATGAAGGAATAATCACTTTTCCTGAAAAAAGAGAGGACCCTATTGTTTTTAATAAGATCGAAATTGATGATCCGGCACTTAGGCGCAGGCTGTCGATTGCCACCGAAATAGCCTTATACTATCATTTTCAGATTTGGGTTAAAGTAAGTCGTGCGCTAACAAGCAGTTATGGCGATCATGAAAGCGATCCCGATTTCAAAGATTACCCAAAAGATTCGGATGGTTCGGCAAAAGTTGCACTATTGGCAATCGACCAATCAATAGCCGGATGGACAACCCTGTATAAACACATTCCTCCCATGCAACCTGAAGTCAGTGAATTTATTCAACTTCTTCGGCAACTCAGAAATGCCATTGAACGGGTTTTTCCTGATGCACGTAAATTTCACCGCCCCGGACTTGATGATTAAAACCTTCCAGAATTTGCAAAACCCGGAAGAGTCTGAATAGAAATAAATAAAAGTTGAAGCAAATGGATAAATTACAATACGGACGTTACTATCACATCTATAATCGTGGAATTAATAGTTCAACTATTTTCAGACAGGAAGATGATTATGCATACTTTTTGATTTTGCTGCAAAAATATCTGCTGGCTATCGCTGATATTTATTGTTATGCCTTGATGGGAAATCATTTTCATATTCTCGTCAAAATAAAAGATGAAAAGAATATCCCATTTCTTTCTCCTCATAGCCCTATGAAAAATGAAAATAAATGGCAATATCTTTCATTTGATGAGCTACGAGAATCTGGTATTCCAAAAAAACAATTGAAAAAACCAAATCCATCCCGTCAATTTTCTCATTTTTTTAATACTTATACTAAACATTTTAACAGCAAATACAGCAGAACAGGAAGCCTTTTTGAAAAGAATTTCAAAAGAATTGAAGTATCAAATGAAGACTATCTAAGACAGTTAGTTTATTACATTCACCATAATCCATTACATCATGGTATTTCACTTGCTTTTGAGGATTATCAATGGACTTCATATAATGACTATCTTAATAAAAAACCTACATTTCTTGACAAAAAAACCGTTATCAGCTGGTTCGATGATATTGAAGACTTTATTTATTTCCATCAAGAAGAACATGAGTTGTCATTTCTTAAGGATTGGCTGATAGATTAGACCTTCCAGAGTTCGTAGAATCTGGAAGAGTCTATAATAAGGCAGGTGAGTAATTCTAGCAACTCTTCCAGGTCGTTCCGACTCTGGAAGGTTGGATACAAAGACCTTCCAGAGTTTGCAAAACCTGGAAGTCTCTAAAGTCAACATAGATATTTCTAAAACTCTTCCAAAAGCTTCTGACACCCAATGGTTGATTTTACTATTTTTGCGGCTCAAAATAAGTGACTGAATTAATGGATATTCCCAGTAAATACAATCCTCTAAAAAGCGAAGACAAATGGTATAGTTACTGGATGGAAAAAAAGTATTTCCATTCGGAACCTGACGACAGAGAGCCATTCACCATTGCCATACCACCACCCAATGTAACCGGCATGTTGCACATGGGGCATATGCTCAACAACACCATTCAGGATGTGCTGATCCGGAGGGCGAGGATGCAGGGAAAAAATGCCTGCTGGGTGCCGGGTACCGATCATGCCTCCATTGCTACCGAAGCCAAAGTGGTTGCAAAATTAAAATCTGAAGGTATCAGCAAAGCTGAGATCACACGCGAGGATTTTATGAAGCATGCCTGGGAATGGAAAGAAAAGCATGGCGGAATTATCCTCGAGCAGCTAAAAAAACTGGGCGCTTCGTGCGACTGGGACCGAACCCGGTTCACCATGGATGAGGCCCTGTACGATTCCGTAATTGATGTTTTTATCGACATGTTTAACAAAGGCCTGATCTACCGGGGTGTTCGGATGGTTAATTGGGATCCAAGTGCTAAAACTGCGGTTTCGGATGAAGAAGTTATCCATAAAGAAGTCAATTCAAAATTATATTATCTCAACTATAAAGTTGAAGGTGAAGACGATTTTATCACCATTGCAACAACCCGTCCTGAAACAATTTTAGGCGATACCGCTGTTTGTGTACATCCTGAAGATGAACGCTTTAAACGGTTTCATGGGAAGAATGTCCTCGTTCCGCTTGTTGACAGGCCCGTACCTATCATAAAGGACGAATATGTTGATCGTGAATTTGGTACAGGTGCACTAAAAATTACGCCGGCACACGATTTAAATGATTATGAATTGGGATTGAAGCATAAGCTCAAAACCATCGATATTTTTGAAGATGATGGAACCATGAGTGAAGCTGCCGAATTATATATAGGCAAAGACCGTTTTGTTGTGCGCGATGAAATTTTAGCTGATCTTGAGAAATCGGGCAATCTTGTAAAGGCTGAAGATTATATAAACAAAATTGGTTGTTCCGAAAGAACGGATGAAGTGATTGAACCAAAGCTCTCATTACAATGGTTTTTGAAAATGAAGGAACTCGCCAAAGGTGCCCTTGAAGTGGTTGAAAATGGTGATGTTCAATTCCATCCTCCTAAATTCAAAAATATGTATCGCCACTGGATGGAAAATATTCGCGACTGGAATATTTCGCGGCAATTGTGGTGGGGACAACAGATACCGGTTTATTACCTGCCAGATGGTGAAATGATTGCAGCCAAATCGAAAGATGAAGCATTACAAATTGCCAGAGAAAAATTCGATTCCCCTCTCAGTTTATCTGACCTGAGACAGGATGAAGATGTTGTGGACACCTGGTTTTCTTCATGGCTTTGGCCAATCTCAGTGTTCGATGGAATTCGCTTTCCGGATAATGATGACATAAAATATTACTATCCGACCAACGACCTGGTAACTGCCCCGGATATTATTTTCTTCTGGGTTGCACGGATGATCATGGCCGGGCTGGAATACAGAAATGATATTCCGTTCAGGAACGTTTATTTTACCGGTATTGTCCGTGATAAGATCGGCAGGAAAATGTCAAAAACTTTGGGAAATTCTCCTGATCCACTGGAATTGATCAAACATTATGGCGCTGATGGTGTACGTGTAGGCATGTTGCTTACTGCCCCTGCAGGCAACGATCTTCCGTTTGATCCGGTCTTATGCGAGCAAGGCAGAAATTTCAGCAATAAAATATGGAATGCACTCCGGCT
Source organism: Chlorobiota bacterium (assembly GCA_030596395.1). Classification (GTDB taxonomy): domain Bacteria; phylum Bacteroidota; class Bacteroidia; order Bacteroidales; family F082; genus JAADID01. The sequence goes on from JAUVKF010000001.1 coordinate 115,316, forward strand.
AACACGAGGCTGGAGGATTGACAACGATCTTGAACAGTCCGAAAGCAGTAAGTTAGGTATTGAATGGTTTGAGTCGCGTTTCAACTTAACACTTAAAGAGATTGAAGGTTATTTCTTAAAATATCGCCTTTCGGATGCCCTGATGGCGATCTACAAGCTGATCTGGGATGACTTTTGTAGTTGGTATCTCGAAATTGTAAAACCGGCTTATCAAAAGCCAATTGATGCAGCAACCTACCAGGCTACCATTGACTTTTTTGAAAAACTCATGAAAATCCTTCATCCGTATATGCCGTTCCTGACCGAAGAAATCTGGCATATGCTTCGTGACCGGGAAGAAGGAGATGATATAATAATAGCTGAGATGCCCGAATCGCAAAAAAGTGAGCAGAAGATCATCAAAGCATTTGAAAAGGCAGAAGATGTGATTATTGGGATTAGAAAAGTCCGTAAAGAGAAAAACATCCTCAACAGGGAAAGCATCAAGCTGATGCTTCAACAGGGAAAACATGATGAAAGTAAATTTTATCCTGTTGTTGCTAAACTTGGTAATATTGAGCACATTGAGGAAGTCTCCGAAAAACCCTCAAATGCAATCACTTTTATTGTGGGTGCACAGGAATATTATATCCCGCTCACAGGAAGCATTGATGTGGAGGCTGAAGTTGCCAAACTGGAGGAAGAATTAAAATACACCGAAGGCTTCTTAAATTCAGTCATGAAAAAGCTTTCCAATGAGCGGTTTGTAAACAATGCACCCGAAGCAGTGGTTGCCAAAGAAAAACAAAAACTTGCTGATGCAGAAGAAAGAGTTAAAGTGCTGAAAGATCAGTTGGCCGGTTTAAAAGCCTAACTCACTTGCTCAACTTGATTATCTTTTGAGTTTGAATTTGCTTGCCGGCTTTCATTGTAATGAGATAAACCCCCTGAGGTAAATCAGTTGCATCAAATTCAATATTGTATTCGCCTTTTGCTTGAATGTTGTTGATAATATTGTGAATGAATTTACCATCCTGATCGCGGATATCCAATGAAATTTTTGATGCAACATCCAGATTGTAACTAATGGATACCAATGCCTTAACAGGATTTGGCGAAATATCAAATAACTGATTTTGTCTGTTTTCATTTGGTTCATAAATTCCGACGCTCTCCCCAAGTTTTGCAATAAATAAGTCGTAGCCACCGACTGGATTATAAACCTTATTGCCAATCGCTAATTCATCAATAAAATCGCCAACAAAATAGCATCTACTCTCATTGTCGATGACACAATCGTTTACACGCAGTGTACCGCTCCCTCTAATTTGATAAGTCCACGCCGGTGAAGCATTGCCATCTAGTTGGAGAATAAATCCATCATCAAAACCATCCGAGTTAAGTGTGTTATTGCCAATAGTTGCAGTATTTTCAAAAGTTCCTGTTAGTACCAGAGGGTAGTCAGTGTTATCTTTACCTCCAACTATCCAACCCATACTCATACCCTGTGCCTCATCATCTCCAATACCACCAAACGAATTGGCCCACGCAAAACCATTGCCCGGTTCAAATTTTGCAATAAATATATCCATTCCGCCATTGGATGAAAAACTGTTATCCCCGATTGTTATATCCAGCATATACCAGCCACCAACATACACATTCAGATCAGAATCAACAGCCATACAGCCAATATTTTCGTTGTTGGTTCCCCCGGCAGATATCACTTCTACCAACGATCCATCAGTTAAATAATGTGCGATAAAAATATCTACGAAATCAACAGAAGTAACAGTTGCTGTATCAAATTGGGCTACATCATTAAATGCTCCTGAAACAAATAAATGGCCATCAACTGTTTCAATAAAGCCACCATAATCATAAATTGAACCACCTGCACTTTTTGCCCATTGGCAAATTCCATCTCCATCGTATTTGGCAATAAACAGATCAGTAAAACCATAATGTGGAACGGTATGATCTCCAAAGGTTGCGGTATAATTAATGTCGCCTGTTAAATAAATATTACCGGCATCATCCACCGTAACCGAATTTCCTGTATCATCGGTTACGCTCCCACCTCTGACCGCCCATTTAAGCGAGCCAGCCAAATCATATTTTAAAAGAAACATATCCCTTGCACCATCCGAGACCAGTGTTTCACCTTCAAAAACTGCCTGGCCAACAAATCCGCCGGTAACATATACAAACTGGTCATCAACATAAATATCCCGTCCACCGTCTTCATACTCACCACCTCCCTGTTTTACCCAAATCATGTTTCCGTTCGAGTCAAACCGGGCGATAAAAACATCATAGTCTCCATTTGAGGTCAGTGTTTCACCAAAAAAGCTGAAAGTGCCCTGAAAATTTCCGGTTACGTAAAAATTTCCATCAGCATCGCAATCAACAGCAATGATATATTCATTTAATGCATCTCCTTCGGTTACTGACCAGTGCCAGGTAATGAACTGTGACACACTTTGAAATGGATTGCACATTGAATAAAAAAAGATAAGGATAATAGCAGCTGACTTTTTCATGGGTTTTGGTTTTTCTATTATTAAATTTAAGAGCTATAACGGTTTGCAAATATGAGCAGGCGGGCGTTTTTAAACACATCCTTTTCAACTTACAATGAATTTTATTTTATAGTTTAATTTTCATATTACAAATTTCTGCTCGCTTGATTATACTTGCTGTTGTGTGCCGTTTTTATTCAATCTTTTCAATTTTCTTTATTTGATAATAATCTCTCTTAAGGTTTGGATTTGTATAACTAAAATTGGAGCAGGTGTCTTCAATCTCACCAAGTTCAATATATACTTTAACCGGATTAGTAATTTCATATCCGATAGTTTCTCCGATTATTATATTATCAGATTTAATTGTGTCATTTCCCATTTTAATAGTCCAACCCCAGCAACACCTGCATTTCTCAGCATTGAAGTTAATAATTTCAGCGTTACTTTTTCGTGAATTAGTGTCTTTGTCACAAGATGCGAATAGAACAATAATCAACACGTTTAGCATAATTAGTATTCTCATTTTAATAGTTTTTAATGTTACCTAAAACTGCAAATTGTCAAATTCTTATTGTCAATAGGTTGTTTATAATGGCACACAACTAACCGATAAAGATAATGAATAATACAGGAGTTGTCAACCGGAATTGACATTGGGAAGTTGAAGACGGTGTTTTATCTTAACTTTAAAACCGTACCAACGGGCAGATTACTATCAATAATAAGGTTATTCATCTTCATTAAACTGCTCTGTCGAATACCGTAAAGTTGCGAGATAGATCTTAATGTTTCACCATATTGCACGGTATGTGCTTTATATTTTTTTTCTGCCTTTTTCTTTTTCTTCTCGAGGTAAACGATCTCATTGGCTTGCAAAAAATGTTTTTTGTCGGTTTCGTTGTATTTGTACAATTGCCACGAATAAATATCAAGTTCATCAGCTAAATTGTAATAGGTATCACCTATGTCTGCCCTTATAAACCTGACCCCATTATTTTCGTACAGGTCACGCCCGGATTCGGTAATTGAAACAGGCTCTAAATGAGTAAGCGTTAATGCGGCAGCACCATTGCCTAAATTTTCTGTCATGCCATTTTTACCATTTACCCTGACCTGATCCTCCGACTGCTTTTTTCTTCTTTTCTTTTTCTTAACACCTTTGTCATATTGCGCCAGGTCGTAGCGCTCAATAATTCCTATCAACAATTTCGGATATTTAGGGTTGGTGGCATAACCGGCTTTTTTCAGGCCATGCGCCCATTTATTATAATCGGTGATATCATAATCGAACAGGAATGAATACCGGCCGCGTTGCGTAAGAAAAAGGGAGTGGTCCCGATATGAATCGGCTGGATTTTTGTATTTTCTGAAACATTCGTGTTTTGCATCATCATCCATGAAAAACCTTCTGCCGTCCCAATCTTTATGGCATTTAATGCCAAAATGGTTATTTGCTTTTCGTGCCAGCCTGCTGTTACCGCTTCCTGATTCGAGTATTCCCTGAGCCAACGTAATTGAAGCCGGGATCTGGTACTCTTCCATCTTTTGAATGGCAACATCTTTATACTGATGAATATAATCTTCAGTACTGATCTTATTCTGGCCTTGAGTGGAAAATGTAATTACCAAAGTCAGAATGGTTAAAAGTAAATGATGTCTTTGAAAAGGTTTCAACGAGAATTAATTTGCCGCAAATATAATTTGATTAGTGTTTTACAATTAATTTCCAAACGCTATTTTTCACATTTGATTGTTGAATATAAAAAAACCGTTTAACTCCGAGTCCCGATAGCTATCGGGACGCGGGAGTCTCCTGAGTTGGAACAAGAACTTTACATGGGGATTGCCGCGCTCCATTTCATTGCGCTCGCCTGCCTGCCTGTCCGCCGTTACACTTTAGCAGGCGGGCGCGAAGCCGCTCCGGCAAAGGCAGGCAATTAAACGAAAGATTGTGAGGCAATCCAAGTCTGTTATTAGTTTTTGAGAATTGTACATTTCTTTTTTACATTTACCGTCCATAATAAAACACATGAATCCCGATATTATCTTCAAATATTTCTCCAACCTGACCGATAAACAGAAAGATCAATTTGCGGAACTCGGTGAATTGTATGCTCATTGGAATGCGCAAATTAATGTGATATCACGAAAGGATTTTGATAATTTTTACATCCACCATGTGTTGCACTCGCTTTCTATTGCAAAAATTGTTCAATTCAAAGATTTTACTGAAGTAATGGATGCCGGAACCGGAGGTGGGCTTCCTGGAATTCCGCTGGCTATCATGTTCCCTGAAACCAAATTCTATTTGGTTGATTCAATAGGGAAAAAGATCAAAGTTGTTAATGAGGTGCTTACTCAATTAAAATTGAAAAATGTTGAAGCAGAGCAGTTGAGAATGGAACAGGTTGACCGGACATTCGATTTTATCCTCAGCCGTGCAGTTACCAGCTTGCCTGATTTTGTCAGATGGACAGGCTACAAATTTCACCGGAAGTCGTTTAACAGTTTGAAAAACGGTATTCTTTACCTAAAAGGAGGTGATATAAACGATGAGCTTCAAAAAGTTAAGGGTTTTAAAAAGAAGGTTTTCGAACTACCTCAATATTTTGATGAACCTTTTTTTGAAACCAAGAAACTGGTTCACATTTATAAATAAAAATAACTCAAATCAGCGTAAAGGATTCAAAGAATATAATTCCAACAGCTTGATCTGTAAGATGGAATAATGGAGTTATGTAAGAGAAGCTTTAATATTTATCATCCAATATTCCATCGCTCCATGCCTTTTCGCTTCAATTTAAAAGCAGACCTGAAAATCATAATACAAATTGATGCTAAATAATGTAAACCATTCCGACCCTCAGATTTTTATCTTATTTTCGCTGCTTCAACTAAAAATCTGATTATGACAGAAGCAATTAGAAAATCACTAAGGGATTCAAAAGGTGCACGTTGGGGCGCACTGGCCGTGGTTTCTTTTACCATGATGACCGGTTATTACATCAATTATGTAATATCTCCATTAAAACCTGTGATGGAAGAATATTTTGAATGGACCAGCAGCGATTTTGGAATTTGGAATAGTGCTTACGGTTGGTTCAATGTATTTTTCCTTATGCTCATTTTTGCCGGGATCATCCTTGATAAAATGGGTGTACGATTTACAGGTATCGGAGCCAGCCTGCTGATGATTATTGGTACTGTGTTACAATATGTTGCTGTGGCACAAATTATCCCAACTGAGGGAATGTTCCTGGGTATAAAAACTCAAATTGCAATCGGCGCTCTTGGTTTTGGGATATTTGGCGTAGGTGTGGAGGCTGCCGGAATAACGGTGTCGAAGATCATAGTAAAATGGTTTAAAGGAAAAGAGATGGCTTTGGCCATGGGACTTGAAATGGCGACGGCCCGTATGGGTACGGCATTAGCATTAGCCCTGCCATTACCATTGGCAAAGGCATTTGGGGTAGATGGTATTCCTAATGTATCTGCTCCGGTAATGTTGGGACTTGGCCTTCTTGTAGCTGGCTTTGTTGCTTTTATCTGGTATACTTTCATGGATAGAAAACTTGAACAGTCAGAAGGTATTAGTAATGAACATTCTGAAGAAGATGAATTTAAAATCAGTGATATTTTATTTATTATCAAGAACAAAGGATTCTGGCTAATTGCATTTTTATGTGTATTATTCTATTCAGGTATTTTCCCATTCTTATATTATGCTACCGACTTGATGATTCATAAGTATGGAGTGGATCCCGATTTCGCAGGATCTATTCCTGGCTTGCTTCCTTTTGGAACTATCATTCTGACCCCATTTTTTGGTAACATTTATGACAGAAAAGGAAAAGGTGCAACAATTATGTTGATCGGTTCAGTGATGCTGCTAGTTGCACATCTTATCTTTTCCATACCAGCCGTTGATAATTATATTGTTGCTATTGCATTGATTATCTTCCTTGGAATTACATTCTCTCTTGTACCTTCAGCCATGTGGCCTTCGGTACCTAAAATTATCCCTGAAAAACAATTGGGTACAGCTTACGCATTGATATTTTGGGTACAGAATTGGGGATTAATGGGTGTGCCTTTGTTAATTGGTATCGTCCTTGATAAATATTGCCAGGTAATGGATGCTAATGGTGAATTCAGTCATTATGATTATACCATTCCAATGTTGATTTTTGCAACTACGGGTTTTCTGGCAATAATTGTTGCCATTATGCTTAAAGCAGAAGACAAAAAGAAAGGCTACGGCCTTGAATTACCTAATATTCAGAAATAACAACTTTATCATATTAAATCAATAATCTAGAACTATAATAAAAATGGCAAAAGATATTTTAACATTAAAACCGGAATCGATTTGGAAAAACTTTTATGAGTTAACACAAATTCCACGTCCTTCAAAAAAAGAAGAAAAAGTAAGGGCATTCCTGAAAAAATTTGGCGAAGACCTTAAACTGGAAACCATTGTTGATGAGATTGGTAATGTGATCATCAAAAAACCTGCAACCGAAGGAATGGAAGACAGGAAAGGCATCATCCTGCAGGGGCATATGGATATGGTTCCGCAAAAGAATTCCGATACCGAACATGATTTTGAGAAAGACCCAATTGATGCCTATATTGATGGCGAATGGGTTACAGCAAAAGGGACTACCCTTGGTGCCGACAACGGCATGGGTGTAGCTGCAGGAATGGCAGTGCTCGAAGCCACTGATATTGTACATGGTCCGGTAGAAGTACTGATTACCATGGATGAAGAAACCGGCATGACAGGCGCAGAAAACCTTAAAGCCGGCGTACTTGACGGAGATATTTTAATGAACCTCGATTCGGAAGATGAAGGTGAATTATACATTGGTTGTGCCGGAGGTGTTGATACCAACGGTGAATTTACCTACAAAGCTGAAAAAACACCAGAAGGAATGGCCGCTTACAAACTGGCTGTTAAAGGCCTTAAAGGTGGTCACTCAGGTTTGGATATTCATCTTGGACGTGGCAACGCCAACAAAATCATGAATGTGCTGTTGATGAAGGCAGGGGAGAAATATGGTGTTCGCCTTTCTGAAATTAACGGTGGAAGCCTGCGCAATGCGATTCCTCGTGAATCATTTGTTACTGTTGTTGTTCCTGATGATAAAAAAGCTGACTTTGAAGCTTTTGTCGGTGAATTTGAAGCCATTGCACAGGATGAGTTCAAAGATGCTGATCCCGGTTTGACCGTTACCATTGAGTCAACTGATGTTCCGGCGGAATTGATTGACGAAAAAACACAAGCCAATCTTTACCAGGCAGTAGCCGGCTGCATAAACGGAGTGGTCAAAATGAGTGAAAAAGTAAAAGGTGTACCGGAGACTTCTACCAACCTGGCAATTGTAAAATCGGACGGAAAGAAAATTGAACTTTGCACCCTGAACAGGAGCCTTGTTGACGATGACCGGGATAAAGTTTCGGCTGAGATTAAAGCGATATTTGAAGCTGCCGGTGCTAAAGCAATTAGCCAGGGAGCCTATCCCGGATGGAAGCCTAATCCTGATTCTGACATCCTGAAAGAGATGAAGGAAATTTATAACAACAAATACGGAAAAGTACCCGAAGTGAAAGTGATCCATGCCGGACTGGAATGTGGTATCCTTGGTGCAACATATACCAACTGGGACATGATTTCATTCGGGCCGACCATTCGTAACCCACACTCACCTGATGAAATGGTGAAAATTGATACGGTAGCTTTGTTTTATGAGTTTCTGCTGGAGACTTTAAAGCACGCTCCTAAAAAATAGCCTAATCCCAATGCATAGCAATTCTTTAACGGCGAAGAAAAATTGCTCTGCATTGGGCTAAGCAGGGTTTGTAATAAAATTCAACATTTTTTTATACATATTTTGTAATAAAAGAAAAAAAGCTATTTTTGCACACCCAAATTTAAGAGGATAATACAATGCCAAAGAGAACGTTTCAACCATCGAATAAAAAAAGAAAGAATAAACATGGCTTCCGCGAAAGGATGTCAACTGTTAATGGCCGTAAAGTGTTGAAAAGAAGAAGGTCGAAAGCAAGAAAAAGATTAACCGTTTCTGACGAAATGAGTTAAACGGTTCAAGATAGCTAAAAAAACTTGTTAAAGGGGAGGTATTTACATACCTCCTTTTTTTGTTGGCACAGCTGCTGTTTCCCTAAAAAACAATAAATTCGCAGGGTTTATCAAATTTGCCTGATCAATGGAGATACTACTGGGTATCATACTCTTTTTGGTGATTATTTATTATGCGTTCAAGATTTTTTTACGCTATGGCCTTCCATGGATACTGGCCAGGTTTATGCGAAATCAACAGGAAAAATTTAATCAGCAATACCAGTACAACACCCAAAAAGAAGGAGACGTGCGCCTTAAAAATAACAAGTCGGAAAAAAAGAAGGATGACAGCGATTTTGGTGAGTATGTTGATTATGAAGATGTAGATGAAAAATAGCAAAAGATTAAATTGATGAATAAAAACCTTTTTAAAAAGTTAATACCCTACCTGGTTGCTATCGTTGTGTTTTTGGCGATTACCATGGTTTATTTTTCTCCTTTGCTCGAAGGGAAAAAACTCGACCAGCACGACATCACCATGTTCAAAGGGATGTCGAAAGAAATTGTTGATTTCAGGGAGCAAACGGGTGAAGAAGCATTATGGACAAATTCCATGTTTGGTGGGATGCCTGCCTGGCAAATTTCGGTTAAATACAACGGGAACCTTACCAGGTTTTTGGATAAACTGTTTACCTTATGGCTGCCTTACCCGGCCAATTATGTGTTCTTGTATTTTCTTGGCTTTTTTATTCTGATGCTGGTGCTTCGCATCAACCCCTGGGTGGGACTTGCAGGCTCAATTGCCTTTGCAATGTCTTCATATTTTTTTATCATTCTTGGTGCCGGACATACTTCCAAAGCACATGCGATCGGTTATATGGCACCGGTTTTGGCCGGTATTATTTTAACTTACCGGGGCAAATACTGGCAGGGCGCACTGTTAACGGCCCTGGCACTGGCATTAGAGATTAGATCAGGCCATTTGCAGATTACCTATTATCTGTTGCTGATTGTTGTTGTATATGGCATTTACCAGTTGATCAATGCTTTTTATGAAAAACAATATTCACATTTTGTAAAAGCATCAGGGTTTTTGATAATTGCAGCTTTATTAGCGGTATTAACACATTCAACCAATTTATGGGCTACTTATGAATACGGTAAAGATACCATGCGAGGAAAGCCCGAACTAACAAAAAACCAGACCAATAAATCTAGTGGACTTGACAGGGATTATATCACCCACTGGAGTTATGGAATTGGTGAAACATGGTCGTTGATGATTCCCAATGCCAAAGGTGGTGCGAGTGGAGCAATTGGCCAGCAAAAAGCATTAAGCAAAGCCGACCGCAGGTATCAAAGCACAATTGCCAGGCAAGGCTCAGCATATTGGGGCGACCAACCCGGCACATCCGGACCTGTTTATGTGGGCGTTATTGTTGTATTCTTATTTATCTTGGGTATGTTTATCGTTGACGATAAGTTGAAATGGGTATTGCTTTCCGTTACTGTATTGTCAATCTTCCTGGCATGGGGTAAAAATTTCATGCCATTTACTGATTTTTTTATTGATTACATTCCAGGCTACAACAAGTTCAGGGCTGTGTCGATGACTTTAGTCATCGCCGAACTGGCTATACCCATACTGGCATTCATGGCACTGAATATAATTATTAATGAGCCAGGGCTCATTAAAAACAACTTAAAGGCTCTTTATATTTCGTTTGGTTTGACGGGCGGTATCATTTTATTATTTGTGGTTACGCCAACTACCTTCTTTAATTTTCTAAACCTCACCGAGCAGAATTATTTGCGTGAATTACCGAATTCGAATGAAAGCAATCAGGTAGCTGAAATCTTTGCCAATATTGAATTGGTCAGGATTGCAATCTTCAGGACTGATGCTTTAAGGAGTTTGCTTTTTGTGGTGCTGGGAGCAGGACTTGTTTTTGCTTATACCTTTGGAAAAATTAAAAAAGTATGGGTAATTGCGGGGATTGCAATTCTGATTCTTGTTGACATGTTTGGTATCAATCGCAGGTATCTGAACAATGATAATTTTATCAGGGCAAAGCAATATGATGAACCATTTCAGGCATCAAGGGCCAACAAAGATATCTTGCAGGATACCGACCCGGATTTCAGGGTACTTGATATTACCAAAAGCACTTTTAACGATGCAAGTTGTTCTTATTTCCATAAATCAATTGGCGGATATCATGGAGCCAAACTACAACGTTACCAGGATTTGATTGATGAATATATCAATCCTGAAATAATGGTGCTGGTTGAAAAATTACCAGGAAGACAGACCCAGAACCAAATCGATCAGGTTTTAAGCAATCAAAAGGTTCTCAATATGCTGAATACAAAATACATCATCCTGAGGCCTGAGATGATGCCACTTCCAAATAATAGCGCCTTTGGAAATGCTTGGTTTGTTGAAGGATACATGGCAGCACAAGATGCCGACAGCGAGCTGGCGATGGTTAAAATAAATGATTTGAAGACTACGGCTATTGTTGATGAACGTTTTGCTGACCAGTTGCCTTCGGATCACTTCGGCCAGGATAAAAATGCAATCATTGAATTGGAATCGTATGCACCGAACCACTTAAAGTATCAGTATAACTCATCATCCGAGCAAATGGTGGTTTTCTCTGAAATTTATTATGACAAAGGATGGAATGCATACCTTGATGGAGAAAAGGTACCCTATTTCAGGGCAAATTATATTTTAAGGGCAATGATGATCCCGGAAGGGAAACATATTATTGAGTTCAAATTTGAACCGAAAGTCTGGGCAATTGGTGAGAAAGTGTCTTTTGCCAGTTCGTTGCTGTTGATTTTACTTGTCCTGAGTGGGGTGATCCACACAGCATTGCAGCATCGCAGCGTTGTGCATCCAGTCTCCACCAATTACGAATGACCAATTATCCAATGACTAAGAAGGTCCTCATCATAACATATTACTGGCCGCCAAGCGGGGGCGCCGGTGTGCAGCGATGGGTGAAGTTTGTAAAATATCTTCCTGATTTTGGTTTCGAGCCTATTGTTTTAACCGTCGATCCCCAATATGCTTCTTACCCAGTTATCGATAAAAGCCTGGTGAATGAAATACCACAAGACCTGAAAGTTTATCACACCAAATCAAACGAACCATTTAAATTCTACAAAAAAGTTTCCGGAAAATCAGATATACCCCATGCCGGTTTTGCAAACGAATCTGAGGCCGGGCTAATGCAAAAGTTTTCGCGTTTTATACGTGGTAATTTTTTTATTCCTGATGCGCGAAAGGGTTGGAATAAATTTGCCTTCAGCAAAGCGAAACAGTTAATATCCGAAAATGGTATAAGTCATCTTATCACGACAAGCCCACCTCACTCTACTCAGCTAATCGGGCTTAAATTAAAAAATGTATTAAATATTAACTGGCTGGCCGACTTGCGTGACCCCTGGACAGATATTTATTATTACGATCAATTGTATCATACTGCACCGGCAAAAAAAATTGATAAAGGTTTCGAAAGGAAAGTGTTAACCAATGCAGACCAGATTCTTGTTGTAAGCGATGCCATTAAAAAACAATTTCTCACAAAATCACCTTCCTTAACTGAAAATAAATTCATCGTCATTCCAAATGGATATGATGAGGATGATTTTTCAGATCGCCAAATCGCTGATGCAGAGAGGTTTATTATTACCTATACGGGAACACTCGCCGCCAATTATAACATCGGGACTTTTTTAAAAGCTGTTGAAAAACTATCAGAAGAAATAGCAGGGAAAAAGATTGCCTTGCGGTTTGTGGGCGTTTTAGCTGAAAACTATAAGCAGCTAATCGAAAACACATCACTCGGGAAAATTACCGAATTTGTTGGCCATGTTGATCATAAAGCCTCAATCCAATACCTGCTAAAATCCACAATTCTGTTTCTTGCAATACCTGATGTGGCAAATAACGAAGGAGTATTAACCGGAAAACTATTTGAATACCTCGCTGCCAAAAAACCTATTTTAGGTGTAGGCCCTGTAAATGGCGATGCTGCCAAGATAATTAAGGAGTGTAATGCAGGTGAGATGTTCGGTTACGATGATCAGGATAGTATTTACAACTATTTGAAAGACTTATTTAGTAAATGGATCAAACAGGGAAATATTGATTTACAGCATAATAACCACCAGGATTATTCAAGAAAAACGCTCACCAAAAAGCTGGTATCCTCAATAAAAAAGTAAGCAGGTAAAATATCAAATAGAGCTGTTTGATAAGATATTATTCACAAAGTTTTTGATATCGTAATCCGGTTGATGCAGCACCTGATAAAGTTCCTTCAGCATCAACTTCTTTGTCTTGATTTGCCGCTTTTTTGCAATTTCTTCCACAAAAACATTCACTGCAATGGTACCTTCCAAGACAACTTTTTCTGAAATATCAGAAGTAAAAAACCCTTTGCCGATTAAAAGCCCTAAAGTGCGGTTGCGGCTTAAATCGTTTAAGGCAGTCAGGCTGAAATCGCCAAAACCGCAGTAATTGAACATGGTTTGCTCTTTACCACCAAATTTTGTAATGATATACCGCATTTCGTTAATGGCCTTTGTAAGGACTAACGAACGTAAGTTTGGAGAATCAAAATGCGCATCAACAATTCCAACAATTATTGCGTAAATATTTTTGAGGATGCTGGCCAGTTCAACACCATTTACGTCGGTAGTAAAATCGAGATAAACAGAAGTTTCACTGAATAATTCCTCAAATACCTCAAAATTCTTGTTGCGCTGTGAAGTAATGGTTAAACCGGTTGGCATATTATTAATGATCTCACGGGCAAATGATGGGCCTTTCATACTGAATACCTGGTTCGACAAAATACGGGCCAATCCCTGTGGGATAGTTTTATGCTCAGGACCAAAACCTTTAGCCAGATTAACAACCAATGCATTAGGGTTAAACAAAGCGCTATTATCTGTCACATAATTAACCACAACATTGGATGGAATTCCAAGAAAGATGATGTCGGATTCAGCAAGGGCATTCAAGTCTTTTGTTGCGCTCAAGGATGGGTGAAGTGCAAAATTGGGAAAATATTTCTTATTAACCTGCTCTGTGTTAATTGTTTTAACTACATCGCTCTCGATCGACAGTAGTGTAATTTCATACCTCTCTGTCTGAGCCAACACATTACCCAGGGCTGTTGAAATAGCCCCGCTGCCAACAAAACAAACTTTTAACGGTTTTTCCATTTGTGTATCATTCTGTATCAGGTAAAAGTACCAAAATATTTTGTTTCGACCGGTTCAGCAATTACCTGGATTTGATCTTTGAAAAAATATTGTCGATGCGCTCGTTGATATCATCCGAGATTGACAGATAATAAACCGGCACCATGAACAGGATAAAAATTAAGCCACTTCTGACTATGATATCTAAAATGTAATTCGAAAAGGCAGGGAGGAAAGTAGAAATCCAGTATGAACCCAATGCAATCATTACAAGCAGCACAAATTTGAATGTAAAAGGCTGAAGACGAAACTTATAGTAAAGAAACAGGTATTTTACGAGGTTAAAAATAAATTTCGAGATCATTGAAGCTATAGCCGCTCCTACAATACCGTAAACCGGGATCAGCAACAAATTAGTAACTACGATCAGGATGGCAAAGCCAAACAGAAAATAGGATAAGTATTTATAGTATTTTGAATTTACAATGATGTGCGGACTCACCCCAAGGGCGATATCAAAAAGATTTGCAATACCTATGAAAAAGATCACCATTTTACCTGGCAAATAATCAGGTTTGATCATGTAAAAAACATTGTCAATATTGCCCCATATTCCGATGAAAAGCAATAAACCGACCACACTTAAACTGATGCTGCTTTTCCGGTATATTTTGCTGATAGTTTGTAAATCATTTGCTTTCCATGCATCAGCTATCACAACCGAACCGATCTTTCCCATTGTGCGAAGCGGCACCAAAATCAAAGTCCCAAAGAAAAAGGTTATCGTATAAATTCCCGCCGCACTTAAACCAAGCATCTCATTGATCATTAAAATATCAATATTCATCACCAACACACCCGAAAAGCTGGCCAGTACACCAAAAATCCCCACACTGATCATCTCATTTCTCAAGCCTTTATTAATGAAATTAAAGTCAGGCTTAATGTGCATCTGTTTTGTACGGATTAAAGAAATAAACAATAAAATTGACGGAGTGATCATGGCCAGTACATAAAGGATTACCAACCAGTGGAAATCGATCAACTGAAAATAATACAGCAGGATTACTAGCAGAATTATTGCGCGCTGTATCACCTCTTTATAAAAAATGCCTTTTACCGCATTATACAATATCCTGAAATAAGTGTCGAAAGCATTGAACAGAAGGGTAAAAACAATCAGGGGGATAACGTAATAGAAGTATTCATTAAAAAGTGCTGATTTGCCCTGCGACTGATCCACAATAGCAGGTTTTAAAGCAAGGTAAACAGCCAGTGCAATGATCAACCCAACCAGCGAAACCAGCAGCGAAAGGCCAAGGAACCCATGGTGCTTTTTATCAGGATCCCTGAAATGCGGGAACATTTTTACCGAAACAGCAGTGAACCCCAACCCGGCAAACTGCGCAAACAAAGTTGCGTACGAAACAATAACCCTGAGTAGACCAACTTCTTCGGTACTCAGTATCCGTGGGTAAAGTATAGCAGTGATAATGAAACCAAGGATAACACCAACATAAGAAAAGATGGTGCCTGTAATGCTTTGTTTTTTGATGATGCCCAACTTGATAGTTTTATCGCGTTAAAAATACCATTTATTTTTTCTCCATGAGGACAAAGAGCCAATAAGGTTTTTTGGGCGAAACGATCACATTAAAAATATCCATAAAAGTTGCTATCGGATTAAACTGGTACCGGTTCACAAACTTATGCTCACATTTTGGGCATATGGTTTGTCTTTTGTTTTCAGGCATCCAGTAATTTGGTATCCATGATCGTGGAGGCGATATTCGTTTTTTTATAGTTAATAAATGGGAATTATAATACCTTACCCTGGTTCCAAAAGTAAAGGTCGAAATAATTTTATGTTCAGGGAATAACCGATGGAAATCTGTGGGTTTAAAGCTCCTTAAATGATTTGGGCTGTTGTACGTGTATTTGCATTCAGGGCATTGAATCGATAATTTATCCGGATTCTCATCATTGGGCACAGTGATAAAAATATATTTCTTCGATAGCCTGTTTATTTCCCGGATTGCTCCTTGTAAAACATCATCTTTAAGGTGTTCGAATAATTCACTTGAAAAACCCATGTCAAAGGAATGATCAGGAAGTGGAATATGATCAGCGCTGGCATTTAATTTCTCGGTCTTAACCATTCTCAATGCATGTTCGCTACGGTCAACACCTGTAACACGGTATTGCAGCCCAAGCACATTTGTGATCACTCCATTACCACAACCGATATCCACAATGGATTTTACATCATCAGGAATCATTTCAATCACTTTAGATATTTTTTCCTTCAGGTGAGACTCCTGCAATGCCGACCAATCGAATTTTTCGTAAATGTTTTTGTTATCCATTACTTTTTGTCAAATGATTCGTAAAGTTTAATTAAACTTTTATTCCCTTCACTGGTGTTGTATTTCTTTAAAACAGCCTGGAGTGCATTTTGACTAAGTTTATTATAGACTGTGCTATTTCTCAACTCAACAACTTTTTTTGCAAAATCTTCCGGATCCTCAGCGCGATGAATTAGTCCGGCATTTGATTCATTAATCACAGATACTTGAGCAGGACAATCACTTGCAATAACAGGCTTACCAAAATACATGTATTGAAATAATTTGTTTGCATAAGTTGTATCGTGATGAATATTCCTCAGTAATGGGCACAGTCCACTTTTTGAAGCAACTAAATAAGAAACGATTTTTTCAAAATTTAAATAACCGGTAAGTTCAACATTGTCAAGGTTGTAATCAATTATCTTTTTGGATAATATTTGCTGTTGGCTGCTATCTCCGATAATCACAAAATGAAAATCGTGTTTATCTTTCAATAGATTTGCGGCTTCGATAATTGTCAAAGTGCCTCGTCGTAATCCAGTATCACCAAAATATACCAACATGAACTTATCTGTGTACTTATCAATTATAGAATTATCATGTTTAAATGATTTTAAGTGGTCGATATCAACATAATTTGGAACAACATATGTTGTTTCAGGAATAACATTGTATTTATTCTGATAATAATCTTTCGCTTCAGGTGTAACAAGCACAAGTCGATCAGATAAACTGCTATATCTATTTTGATAATTCTCCCATTTTTTTTGTGGGATTAATATTTTACCAGTTATTGTATTAGTATGTGCATAGAGTTTCATTATCTCCGGTCTGTTTTCATGAAAATCATAAACAACCCGAATCTTATTTTTCTTACCTAAATTGTATACAACTGAGGCCAACGGTAAATCGTGCAGATGAATTACATCAAACTGTATTTTGTTAAGTATTTTTTGAAGATGCCTCTTCCAGAAATTGAAGTAAAAAGGCAATGTCAGAGCAAGCGCACTGAGTTTATGCAATGATCTGCCTTTATAAATCCGATAAATCGTTAGATTTTTAAATTCTTCAATAATTGGCTTCCTATTGAAAGTTGTAGCTACTAGAAACACTTTATGTCCAACTTGCGTAAGCGTCCTAATTTCCTTTTCCACCCTAACATCAGGCGGAAACGAAGTTTCAAGAATCATTAATATATTCATCAGCAATATAAATCAAGGCAAAAATCACTAAAAAAATAGCATGGTTGATATTTTAATTTTAAATTTGACTGACCAAATCAATTAATTATGAGGAAATATGCTGTAGTTATTGCAACAATTTTTTTGGCAATGATATATTTGTATAACCCAAATGTTTTTTAAAGCAGTTTTTGAAGAAAATAAATTTCTTCTTTTTCATTCATATATTGTAACATATTACTTTTTTTAAACTCTCTATAATAGTAGTCATAATTTCTGCAATCTGGTTCAATCTCATTGAAAGCGCTCCAAAACTTTTTAAGGTTTGTTTCAAAAAGGATCACCCTATTGTTTTTTATGGCAACGTAAAGAGATTTAAGGTCTCGAATCATAGGGCAAATATAATATAATACGTAATAATTTGCAAATAAATTTGCATATACAAAATATTACGTGTATATTTGCATTATAAATATATGAGTTATGTGTAATCATGCAAAAGATTTAAGGGATTTCGATAGTTTATTTGAGTTGTTAGATTATTTTACTACTGAAAAAGTATGTCAGGATTATCTTGCTGTATTACGTTGGAATGGTAAAGAAACATGTCCTTATTGTGATAGTGATAAGGTTAATATGCTTAAAGGAAACACTAAAAGATACAAATGTTATGGATGCCGTAAACAGTTTAGTGTTAAAGTAGGCACTATATTTCATGATAGCAAAATATCACTTAGAAAATGGTTTGTCGCTATATACCTTATTACTGCTCATAAAAAAGGTGTTTCATCACACCAATTAGCAAGGGATTTAAAGATTACGCAAAAAAGTGCATGGTTCATTCTACAAAGAGTAAGGGAAACCTATAAGCCTGCAAATGATAAATTTTCTAATGAAGTAGAGATAGATGAAACTTATATAGGCGGTAAAGAAAGTAATAAGCATAGGAACAGAAGAACACCTGACACACAAGGAAGAAGTATTAAGACTAAATCTCCTGTATTAGGAATATTAGAAAGAAATGGAAAAGTATATGCTATTCCTGTTAAAAATACTAAAGGAGCAACCATTTTGCCTATTATGAGAGAAAGGATTGAGCAGGGTTCCAATGTATATACAGATGAATACAGACCATACAGGGCTTTATCTAAAGAGTTTAATCATGGTTTAGTTAATCATAGTGCAGAACAATATGTTAGTGGTACTGTACACACAAACAACATTGAGAACTTCTGGTCGTTACTTAAAAGAGGTATTGATGGTATTTATCATCATGTAAGTGATAAACATTTGGAAAAGTACGTAAATGAGTTTACTTTTAGATACAACAATAGAAATCTAAGCGAAGGTTCTAAATTTGATATTGCTATTGCAAATGGAGTTAACAAAAGTTTAGATTATAAAACATTGATTAGTGACTAAAAAGAAGAAGAAAAAAGAGGATATTAAACGTCCTAAGAAAGACATTAAAATTGACAAAGGACAACCTAAATTTAAAGAAGTTCTTACTACAATTATTAAGAAAGCTGAAGATAAGGCAAATAATTAGTATGTTTGTAAATGGAAAAAGGGAAGCGCTAACTTCCCTTTTCCGACGGTTAGGACGTCTTCACAAGTTGATGAGACTTGATTTAAGCGTCCAGTTCATTCACTTAAATTGTCCCGTCTGATAGCGGTAAATGAACCGCCCGTTTAAGAACGATAAAGCACTCTCTAAGAGTGCTTTTTTTATTTAAGAACATTACTAAATATTAATTTCTTTAGATTTTTTAGTAACTAATAATTTCTTATCATACATATGATTAGGCTTTACATTGCCATCATCATCTAACCATTCTTTTGATCCCCAAAAAGTATTCCTTCTTGAATCACCAATGGTAATATTAGTTAGATTGCCACCAACGGCTTTAGCTCTGGACAGAACAACAGAAATGCGGATACTTAATTTCCCTTTTTCTTTATCAGAATAATTTTTAAGAACATTAGTAATCTCACTGTTATGTAGAAATCTATTTTCCTTCTTAATTGTATAAGCAATTTGCTTTATATATGATTCATTAGAAGGAAAAGCATCATCTATATCAGCTTCAATAGTAGTATGTACATCAGCAGTACCATACGATTCTAATAAAACCTCAATTGCGTTTAATCTCTTTTGTAATGAGGCTTTCTCTCTTTTTAATTCATTAATAAAGTCCATAATATTTAACTTTTATTTGTATATATATAATATATATTGTACATTTGCAATAACAAAAAGTGGAGCAGGAGGGAATCAAACCCTCTATTTTTAGGTGCGAAGCCAAAAAAAATCAAATCTGACTGCCCCAACTTTTTTGTTAATTATTTAAAACATCAAAAGTCATCTGGTTTCGTAGCTCGGTGACTTTTTTGCTTTAGATGGGATCAAAGATACATAAAAAATTAAGGCAGTCAATACAAGAAATAGAAAAAAGATCATGGAAAGGCATATAGAAGTTTAGAAATTACAAAATTGTATATGTTTTTTGTGTCTACTTTGTATTACACAATAGGTGTTTCAGGACAATTATTATGGATTTGAAAGTTGTTTAAAGTTGTTAATAATTTTTTCCAAAAAAAATTAATTGCCAAGTGGGTTACACAGATATATCATTGCCTTTTTTTTTGCTTAGTTTTCTCTAGTAGTAATTTGAGATCGCAATCATTAGAAGATGGATTACTGATTTACTATAGTTGGGATTCAACTTTTCTTGATCAAAGTGATAATGAATTTGATCCATACTTTGTTAATGCAACTTTTATTGAAGACAGGCATGGAAAATCTTCAAAAGATCTCTATTTCAATGGGATAGATGAATATATTACATTGCCAAATAGTAATGATTTGCTGCCTCCTTTTCCACTAAGTTTTTCATTCTGGTTTAAACTTGATGATTTAACACCTGAACATGGAGTTTTATTTGATAATGATTTTAATGAATTTACGCATTCAGGAGTTATGATGAATATTAGTTCTTCTCAAAGACTTGGAATAGCTTTTGGTAATGGGCAAGGTTTTTACTTATCTGCCAGAAAAACCTTTCTTACTGATATTCATTTAGAAGCAGAGAGATGGTATTATGCTACTGGTGTTTTTCATAACCGATTTGATATGCGAATTTTTATTAATGGAGAAGAGCAGAACGGATTACTTGATGGATCAGCTGAAAATATGGTATATGTTGAAGGTGTAGGAAATATTGGCAGACAGGATGCAAATTACCAACTTCTTCCTTATCATTTTAAGGGTTTTATGGATGAATTCAGGTATTGGAACAGAGGTCTTTCAAATGATGAAGTAAGATTGCTTTACGAAGAAGAAACCTTATCTGTGAACGAAGTTGATGGACATACAGTGAGAATATTCCCCAATCCTGTTAATGACCTTCTTAACATAACAACAAATTCGTCAGACAATCCTAATATCAGAATTTTCAATCAGTATAGCAAACTTATAATTGCCAAACTAAATACAAAGCAACTACGAACTAATTTTTTATCCTCTGGGATTTATATTCTTGAAATTGAGCAAATTGATACTGGACTTAAAGAGCGAATAAAACTACTTAAACATTGATTTTAATATCATCCACTAAATTCTTTTATTATTGTTATAGCACAGAAATAAAAAGAAAAAATGAAAAAGCTACTACTTTTTTTAACAATTATTTTTACAATTAATATAACAATTGCTCAAATTCCTACCGAAGGCCTAATCGGATATTGGCCTTTTACTGGAAATCCCGCGGATAGTAGTGGTAATAGTAATGATGGAATTTTGCATGGGCCATTATTAACTAACGACAGGTATATGATTGAAAATAGAGCCTATTCTTTTAACCACATCAATGATGATTATATTGAAACAAATATTGAAGATGCAAATCTGACAAATTACACGGCTTTAGGATGGTATTATTGGAATGGTAAACATAATTCACACGCGATTGGCACGTTTCTAACCAGCAACAAAGGTTGGTGCTGGAAAGCGTATGATGATAAAGTACGCCTGTTACATAATAATACTGTCATTTATTCCACATATGATATTGTGCCTTATACATGGTTTCATGTGGCAATCAGATTTGATAGTACGGAAGCAAGCATATTTATAAATGGAAAGAAAAACATATCTGACACCGCTTCTGTTACTACTGGTGAGGATTTTTTGATTGGTGCAATACCTAAATATACAACAACATATAACTGGGACGGAATAATTGATGATGTTTTCTTATATGACAGAGCTCTTGACTCAAACGAAATATACGGTATTTACACTGAAGGAGTTTGTAATGAAATAATATATGATACAATTACTTTTTATGATACAATAGCAATTTATGATACTATCATCGAATACGATACAATAGTTTTTTACGACAGCATTGCTGTAACTGATACTTTAATAATTGATGTTGAAATTACTCTTACAAGAGATGATCTTGTTATCAATACAGTTAAAGTGTTTCCAAATCCTGCGAAAGATAAACTATACATTAACACAGGCTATTTTTATTCAGAGATGTCTGATTACACCTTCAAAATTGTAAATTTAAATGGCGAAAAAATATTCGAATCTAAATTTAACAGCAGCGAATTTGTAATCAATATAAATGACTTCGGGGAAACCGGGCTATTCTTTGTCCAGATTATTGACCCAGATCAAAACATAATTGATGTAAGAAAAATACTCTTGTATTAATAGAATCTTTGGTAATTATTCAATCACCCTGTATCTCATTTTTTCAGCCTTCGATTGCCGGATGCTTGCATTTAACTCAAATCCTATTAATAGGATAAAAGCATTATAATAAAGCCAAACCAATAAGATAATAATCGAGCCAATGGAACCG
The DNA here is from genome assembly GCA_030596395.1 of Chlorobiota bacterium. GTDB lineage: Bacteria > Bacteroidota > Bacteroidia > Bacteroidales > F082 > JAADID01. Next base: position 137,534 of record JAUVKF010000001.1, read on the forward strand.
TACAAAAGATTGTAGCGTGCGAAGTTCTCAAAATACATTTTCAGTAAAATTCCACCGCCCACAAACAATGTGGTTGCCAATATTGACCCAGCCGAAAAGAACCTGTATTTATTCTGCTTTTTGTCTTTTGGCTGGCCAAAATAGTATAACACCGAAATACTTAATAATAAGAAGATGATGGTGATTAGCCATCGTAATGTTGTAAGCCAGAAAATAGTAACCTGGCTGGTAATGATACCCTGTTGAGTTAAGATGGAAATGGTAAGCTTACCAAATCCCAGTAATGCCATTGCCATAAATATTAACATCGACAAGCCAGTCATTAAAAAGAAGGCTCTTATTTTTTGTTTCCACCAGGGCCAGAGTTCAATTTCATGATAGCTTTGACCAAACCCTTCCAAAATTGCGTCAACACCATTTGTCGCAAAATATATGGCCATTACAAACACGGCTGATAATAATCCGGTTGATGACCGGCTTACAATTTCTACAATGGTACTTTCGGCCAAAATATATATTTCACCAGGTATTAATTCACTCATAAGCTCTAAAAGGTCAGCCTGGTAGTTTTCAGAAGTAACAAAAGGAATTAATGTAAACAAAAAGAGAATGAACGGGATAAGTGCCAGGAAGAAATTAAATGCGATGGCAGCTGCACGGTATGTTAAAACTCCTTTGAATAATCCCCTGATAAAAAACACAAGGACATCATACAATGGCATGCCGTCAAACCCTGGCAACACAATAAAGCTTAGCCTGTTGTGTAACCAGTGTTCAATGGTTGAAATGATATATTTTAATCTGATCAGTATTGCCTCCAAGAGGATGTGGTTTAGTGTTGTTTATTTTATCTTATCATAAAAAATTTTGTTGCTCATCTTCTTAAAGATAATGTTTTGGAGTGATGGAGTATTGGATGAATGGAATAGATATACAAAGTTTTGCCTTTTCATTTTTAAATTTGAGATAACACTGATTTGTTTATAATCATTTCTCCTCCATTTCTTCAATCCTCCACTATTCCATTATTTAATAGCTTTCAAACTCAAATCAAGGCTCTTTATCTGGTGTGTTAACGCACCCACCGAAATAAAATCCACACCTGTTTCGGCATATTCTCTGATGTTTTCAATCGTGATACCTCCAGAGGCCTCGGTTTCATACTCATGATTAATGATCTGTACGGCCATTAACAAATCCTCCGGTGTAAAATTATCGAGCATAATCCTGTCGATGCCCCCTGTTTCCATAGCCTCCCTTAATTCCTGAAAATTCCGAACCTCAATCTCAATTTTCAGGTCCTTATTATTGTTGCTCAGGTATTCATTTGTCGCCATTATTGCCTGAGTAATACCACCGGCAAAATCAACATGGTTGTCTTTGATCATAATCATGTCATATAAACCAAAACGGTGATTATGCCCGCCCCCGATTTGAACAGCCATTTTCTCGATTGCACGGTTAACCGGTGTCGTTTTGCGGGTATCCAGGATTTTGGTTTTTAATCCTTCAAGTTTCCTGACCATTTTGTAAGTAAAAGTGGCAATTCCGCTCATGCGCTGGATGAAGTTCAGGGCGGTGCGTTCTGCTGACAAAATAGATTGCGCGTTTCCTTCCACTACAAGCACCGGGTCACCTTCCCTGATGATATTTCCATCTTTCTTAATGATCTCTACCTGAATGCCCGTGTCAACCGCTTTGAATACTTTGATTGCGACATCAACACCAGCCAGAATTCCATTTTGCTTTGCGATTAACTGCGCTTTTCCGAAAGCGCTATCAGGAATTGTAGCCAGGGATGTGTGATCACCATCACCCAGGTCTTCAATCAAAGCCTGTTTTACAATTTCATCAATTGTCATTTTGGAGTTGGTTTCTTAATCAAATATACGAATAAATAACAAGTATTTATTTCCGCAAATATGGACAATATACAATTGTAACTGTGTAATTAAGTTTAATTTTGGAGGAGATATTTTTAATATGAACATACTTATCACTGGAGCCAGTAGAGGAATAGGCTATGCGCTTGCCTCAGCATTTATTGATGATCCGAACAATAAAGTGTTTGCAATTTCCCGCGATACGGAGAAGTTGAAAAAACTGGCCGAAGAAACTAATTCGAATAATAACAAAGGCGATCTTTATTATTTGGGATTTGATTTATTATCAGATAACTATACTGAATCTTTGGTTCCATCAATCAAAAACAAACTTGGTTCTATTGATATTTTAGTAAACAATGCAGGTGCATTGATCAACAATACATTTGATCAACTATCGGATGAAGATTTCGATACAATTTTTAATATGAATGTAAAAAGTCCTTTTCGCCTGGTCAGGGATTTACTTCCAATTTTTAATAAACCTGCACATATTGTCAATATATCAAGCATGGGTGGCGTTCAGGGCAGTGTTAAATTCCCCGGATTATCGCTATACAGTGCCAGTAAAGGTGCCCTGGCTGTTTTAACCGAGTGCCTGGCAGAAGAACTGAAAGACCGTGAAATAAAAGTAAATGCGCTGGCTATTGGGGCCGTTCAAACAGAAATGCTTTCTGAGGCATTTCCAGGATATGAAGCGCCTGTTCAACCTGATGAGATGGCTGATTTTATAAAAATTTTCGCATTAACCGGACATCAATATTTCAATGGAAAAATTCTTCCGGTTTCACTTTCCACACCATAATTGTATTCGGAATAAAATTATTTTTGCTGGGTTATGAGTAAGGTGGTAATCACACATCCTGGCATTATAAAAAATCTAACCAGTAATAAGGCAGAGGTGTCAATTATTGTCAATTCAAGCTGTGCCTCATGTGAAGTGAAAAGCTCATGCTCTATTAGTGATGCGAAGGAGAAAATCATTGAAATAAGTTTGTCGCCATCGGATAAGTACGAAATGGGACAGCACGTGATGGTTGAAATGAAGCAATCGATGGGTTCATGGGCTGTTTTGATCGGCTATTTTTTTCCGTTCCTGTTTGTTTTGATCGGATTGATCGTATTTACTTCGGTTGGAATTGACGAAGGGATATCAGCATTACTTTCATTAAGTATTTTAATTCCTTATTATCTGGTGTTGTATTTAACCAGGGATATACTCAGTAAGCGGTTTACCTATTCCATGGAACCCAACTGATTTATTAAAAATCAAGGGTTAAAACAACAAATCAGTCTGAAATTATTTACTACCGAAATTAGCATTTTATCGCCGTTAAGTGTTAAGAGTTATAAGTTTTAGAATTTAGTGTATACTGTAACAGTATCGAAATAATACCTAATAATTAACCATTAACTTATAACCTTTTGATTATCTCGATATAAAAAACGAAAGACAGCTTTTATTACATTTTCAACTCCTGATTGGCGTTTAATCCTTATAAATTGTTGATTCCGATTAATTTAGAGTGTTTCTAAAGTAACCTTAAAACATCTTGACTTTCAAGTTGTTTCAATATTTTTATTCGTTATTGCGAAAGACAAAAAATATATAGTGTTGTAATACAGGTGTCTATGGATGATTTTGTAACACTTGGGTTTTATATTCATGTTTTTAAATATTATATTTTTGTGATTGCTTAAAAAAAGGCGTTTCAGGCCATTCAGTAAATAAAAAATCGTGGACAATATTATCATTATAGCAATTTTAGCACTTGGCGGACTGGGATTGGTTGCGGCCATTATTCTGTATTTTATTGCTAGTAAATTCAAGGTTTTTGAAGACCCAAAAATTGATGAAGTAGAAGAGGCTTTACCTGCCGCCAACTGTGGTGGATGTGGGATGCCGGGGTGTCGTGCTTTTGCCGAGGCTACTGTTAAATCTGCAAAAGAGAATAAAAACCTTGAAGGCCTCAATTGCCCGGTTGGAGGTAATGATGTTATGCAGGAAGTGGGCAGTATTCTTGGATTGGAAGTAGAAGCCTCCGAACCATTGATTGCTGTTATCAGGTGTAATGGTTCACATACCAATACACCTGCCAAGGTAAAATATGAAGGTGCCACATCCTGTGCATTCACGCATGCCTTATATGCAGGAGAAGGCGGTTGCCAGTATGGCTGCCTGGGTTTGGGTGATTGTGTTGATGCTTGCGACTTTGATGCCATCCACATGAATCCTGAAACGGGTTTGCCTGTTGTCAACGATAAATGTACAGCCTGTGGAGCCTGTGTTGAAGCATGTCCGCGGGATATTATTGAACTGAGAAAGAAAGGTCCGAAAGACCGACGCATATTTGTTTCGTGTGTGAACACGGAAAAAGGCGGGCCTGCCAAAAAGAATTGCTCGGTGGCTTGTATCGGTTGTGGAAAATGTGAGAAGGAATGTAAGTTCGATGCCATTACAATTAATAGCTTTCTGGCGTATATCGATTTCCAGAAATGCACACTCTGCCGTAAATGCGTTGAGGTTTGTCCAACCAACGCAATCTGGGAAGTAAACTTCAAACCTCGTAAACCCCGGCCACCAAAACCGGCAGCAGCCGAAAAACCGGAAGGGGCCGTAGAGCGGAGACCTAAAGCAGTTGAAGCGGTTGCACAAGATAAAAAACCAGCTTCAGAACCAGGGCAAAATCCAAAACCAGAAGATAAACCAAAAGCATAATTCCTTAAAAGATGGGAATACTTAAAACATTTGCATTAGGTGGTATTCATCCGGCAGAAAACAAACTGTCAGCCAGTATACCAATCGAAATAGTACCAATACCACAACAGGCAATCGTGCCTTTGGGCCAAAATCTCGGTGCTCCTTCAAGGCCGGTCGTACAAAGAGGTGACAAGGTTAAAGTCGGACAATTGATTGCAGAAGCCAGTGGTTTTATTTCAACCAATATTCATTCTCCGGTGTCAGGATCTGTACTGAAAATTGATGGTGCAATTGATTCGACAGGATTTAAACGCCCGTGTATCATTATCAATGTTGAAGGCGATGAGTGGGACGAACAGATCGACAGGTCTGATGACCTGGTAAAAGAGATTAATTTTTCTGCAGAAGAAATTATTGATAAAATCAAGCAGGCAGGGCTTGTTGGCATGGGAGGCGCTACCTTCCCGACATATGTCAAATTAATGCCTCCTCCGGGGAAAAAGGCTGAATACCTGATCATCAATGGTGTTGAATGTGAGCCTTACCTTACTTCTGATCATCGGCTGATGCTGGAAAAAGGACAGGAAGTTATTGTTGGAACCAAAATTTTAATGAAAGCCCTGAAAGTTGAAAAAGCTTTCATAGGAATTGAAAATAACAAACCCGATGCTATCAACCATTTAACAGAGTTGACAAAATCAGATAAAAGCATTTTGGTCATCCCGCTCAAGGTCCAATATCCGCAGGGAGGTGAAAAGCAGTTGATCAAAGCAGCTTTAAACCGTGAGGTTCCTTCAGGCAAACTACCCATCGAAGTGGGATGTGTTGTTCAAAATGTCGGAACTGCATTTGCTGCTTACGAAGCGGTTCAGAAAAACAAACCCTTGATTGAACGGGTGGTAACAGTTACCGGTAAGTCAGTAAAAAAACCTTCAAACCTTCTGGCGCGGATCGGAACCCCTATCCGGGAATTGATAGATGCTGCCGAAGGGCTTCCGGAAAATACCGGAAAAATTATCGGTGGTGGTCCGATGATGGGAAAAGCAGTTACTTCACTTGATGTCCCTGTGGTAAAAGGATCCTCAGGTATCCTCATCATGAAAGAAGATGAAAGTAGCCGAAAAACCGAAAGCGCATGTATCAGGTGCTCAAAATGTACTACGGTTTGTCCGATGGGTTTAGAACCCTATTTGCTATCAAAGGCTGCAAAACTGGGAAAATATGATATAGCAGAAACTGAAATGATCATGGATTGCATCGAATGCGGATCGTGCCAGTACACCTGCCCAGCAAGTATTCCTTTACTCGACTACCTGAGGTTAGGTAAAGGAAAAGTAGGTAATATAATCAGAAACAGGAACAAGAAATAAACACATTATGGCGATGTTTACAATATCGGGTTCTCCCCATATACATGGCGATGAATCAACTAAAAAGATCATGTACGGCGTGGTATATGCTATGATACCTGCCATGTTGGTCTCGATATATTTTTTCGGCCTTGGTGCCGTACGGGTATTATTGATCGCATCAATCAGTTGCCTCTTTTTTGAATGGGTTATTCAAAAATACCTGATAAAAGGGCCTGTAACCATTTTTGACGGTTCAGCATTGGTAACTGGTATGTTATTGGCATTCAATGTGCCGACTAACCTGCCGAGTTGGATGATCATTATCGGGGCATTGGTTGCAATTGGTATGGCAAAAATGTCATTTGGTGGATTGGGAAAGAACATTTTTAACCCGGCTTTGGTTGCCAGGGTTTTCCTGTTGATTTCATTCCCGGTGCAAATGACATCCTGGCCAAAACCAAGGGCTATTACTGAAGGGATAGCTGATGTTATAACAGGACCAACACCTTTATCGGTTGTAAAAGAGGGTCTGGATGCAGGAAAAACAATGAGCGAATTACAGGAGAGTTTACCAACTTATATGGATTACCTGATAGGCCAGATGGGAGGATCAATGGGTGAGATCAGTGCAATTGCCTTGATTTTGGGTGGACTATATATGATTTGGAAAAAGATCATCACCTGGGAAATACCGGTTTCAATTTTAATAACGGTATTTGTGTTTTCAGGTGTACTCTGGTTTATTGATCCCCAGTACAATGCTGATCCGGCCTTCCACCTGTTGACAGGAGGTTTGATGCTGGGCGCTATTTACATGGCAACGGATATGGTTTCCTCACCCATGACACGGGGTGGACAATTGCTGTATGGATTTGGCATAGGCTTGTTAACAATATTAATCAGGATCTGGGGCGCTTATCCTGAGGGAGTTTCATTTGCTATATTGCTGATGAATGCTGCTGTGCCCCTGATAAATAGTGGGTTCAAACCACGACGGTTTGGTGCAAAACCGGGTATTGAATTAGGTTCTTAAACAAAAGGTTGCTTCAAGTGTGGGCGCTTGAAACAGATAGTAAAAAAGACATAAAACAACAATATAAAATGGCTTCTAAAAAAGAATCAAGTTTTATAAATATGGTGATCACGCTGTTTCTGGTAACAGCTGTTGCCGCCTTGGCATTGGGTGGGGTTTATACAGTTACAAAAGAACCGATTGCTATTGCCAAGCAAAAAAAGTTGGAAGCAGCAATTAAAGCTGTGCTACCGGAATTTGATACCATAACTACGAAAAAAGTAGCAGATAATGATGATGATTCTTTAACCTTTTATTATGCAAATAAAGGTGGTGAAAATATTGGTGTAGCAATAAAGACTTATACTAACAAAGGATTTAGCGGTAAAATTGAGTTGATGGTCGGCCTGCTGAATGATGGGTCAATCAGCAATACTGCTGTACTTTCACACAAAGAAACTCCGGGCTTGGGAGATAAGATGGACAAAAAGAAGTCAGATTTTCCAGATCAATTTATAGGGAAGAGCCCAGCTGAGTTTACTTTGAAAGTTACCAAGGATGGTGGAGATGTTGATGCCATCACCGCTGCAACGATCAGCTCTCGTGCGTTTTGTGATGCAGTTGAGCGGGCATATGATACTTTTGAGAAGAGCCAAGATTCAAGAACCAAGAGCCAAGAACCAAGATAAAGGAACTAAGGAACTAAAGAATTAACTATAAAAGAATAAGAAGATGCACAATTTCAAGGAACTAAAAATTTGGCAACGATCAATTGATATGGCTAAAGAGATTTCTGCCAAGTTACAGGAATTGCAAAAAATGATATATGGATTTAGAAAATCATTAAGTAATACAATAAAAATTAAGAATTTAATATTATCGGTTTTTTATTAACCATTGTCTAAAAGAATTAAAAGCCTAATCTTGGCTCTTGGCTCTTTGGTCTAAAATATAAAATATGAATCAGGTACAAAATTTCACAAAAGGATTTATTAAAGAAAACCCGGTATTTGTTCTTTTATTGGGTTTATGTCCAACATTGGGTGTTACCACCTCTGCTATCAACGGGTTGGGAATGGGATTAGCAACAACTTTTGTGTTGGTGATGTCGAACCTGGTTGTATCATTGATTAAAAATGCGATTCCTGATAAGATCAGGATTCCATCATTTATTGTAATCATCGCTTCATTTGTTACTATTGTTGAGTTAACCATGCAGGCTTATACACCGGCCTTATTCGACGCATTGGGATTGTTTATTCCTCTTATTGTTGTAAACTGTATCGTTTTAGGCAGAGCTGAGGCCTTTGCGTCAAAACAAACTGTGTATTCCTCAATGATTGATGGTGTTGGAATGGGGCTTGGTTTTGCATTTGCCCTGACTCTTTTAGGAGGAGTAAGAGAACTGCTTGGTAGTGGTGCCATTTTCGGAATCAACTTAATTAAAGGCGATCTGATGCTCGTATTTGTTCTGGCACCCGGTGCATTTATTGCCCTTGGCTACCTTATTGCTTTAATGAATAAAGTTGTTAAATCATAAAATAGAATAGCATGGAATATTTTGTAATAATCATCAGCGCAATATTTGTCAGCAACATTGTTCTAGCACAATTCCTTGGAATTTGCCCTTTCGTAGGCGTTTCCGGAAAGCTTTCCACATCAGTAGGAATGGGCGGTGCTGTTTTATTTGTCATGACCCTGGCTACTATGGTAACATGGGTACTTCAATATTATGTATTGAATCCATTCGGCCTTGCTTTTATGCAGACCATCGTTTTTATTCTCGTGATTGCTGCCCTGGTTCAAATGGTAGAAATTATCCTTAAAAAAGTGAGCCCTCCGCTTTACCAGGCGTTGGGTGTTTTTCTCCCGTTGATCACCACAAACTGTGCAGTACTGGGTGTTGCAATTCTTACCATTCAAAAGGAATTCAACTTGATGGAAAGCGTTGTTTTTGCTATAGCCAATGCCATTGGATTTACACTTGCTATTGTATTATTTTCAGGCATCCGTGAACATCTCGACCTGATGGAAGTCCCCAAAGGAATGCGCGGTGTACCAATTGCCTTAGTTGTTGCGGGTATCCTTGCACTGGCGTTTATGGGATTTACCGGATTGGTTTAATCAAAAATGCAGGTTCTTCCATTATTTTAATGGCAAATAGTCATTTTAAAGTTTTACTATTGAATTTATCGATAATGATTAAATGCTATAATGTTTAAATGCTTAAGTCTTTTATTGCAATTAAACCTTTGATTATATATGGTTTGTATAAGTATATAGTATGTTTTTACATTAATGATAATATTCTTATTCAATCATTTAAGCATTCTATCATTATCGCCCCGAATCTTTGGGTTCCACTAAATTAGTGGTAATAACAAAATGTAAAATATTCATAGTTCACTATTCACACTGTTTAATCAAGCTGCTTTTTCTATCTTTGCTGTAAAGCATTTCTTTGATGAATAATCAACCAATCATTCACCTCGAAGGCATACAAATTCTTCAAAGCGGCAGGTCGGTATTAGCTGATGTGGAGTTGAAGATCAATCCTGGTGAATTCGTTTATATCATTGGTAAAACCGGTAGCGGAAAATCCAGCTTGTTAAAGCTAATTTATGCTGATATCCCTGTAAAAGAAGGATTAGCGAAAGCATTAGGATATAATCTGAAAAAAATTAAAACAAGTGAAACTCCTTTTTTGCGCCGAAAACTAGGTGTCGTTTTTCAGGATTTTCAACTGCTGGATGACCGGACCATCGAAGCCAATCTTTCCTTTGTATTAAAAGCCACCGGTTGGAAAGACAAGAACAAAATAAATCAACGGATATTGGAGGTTCTGGAAGAAGTTGGGCTGATTTCAAAATTAAAAGCGATGCCTCACCAGTTATCCGGTGGCGAACAGCAAAAAATTGGCATTGCAAGAGCATTGTTAAATAATCCTGAAGTAATTCTGGCTGACGAACCCACAGGAAATCTTGATCCGGAAACCACTAATGGCATTATGAAGATATTGTTGCAGATCAATAAAACCGGCACTACGGTTTTAATGGCCACACACAATTATAACATCATTCATAAATTTCCCGGAAAAGTGATTATTTGCGAAGGTGGAAAAGTAGTGACATCATCGAACAAGCTCGATTAAGCTTTCAACGTTATGTCCGTTGTTATAGATAGTACCTAATTTGGTTTTGCGGTTATCAACATTATCTTCCGCAAAATCTTTGTTAAATAACGACTTGATCTTTCGTTTCATAGCACCCTGGTTGTTTGCAATAATGCAAAGATCGTCCAACTCGCTACCGCTCAGCATTTTATCGTTAACCAGGCAGAAACGTCCATTGTAAAGAGTATTTAATAATTTCAGTTTAAGTCCGGTTTTTTGTGCTGTAATTGAAATATTGATGTGGGCATTCTCTATCAGGTGGTGCAAAGTGGTATCATCCGGATCAGCAATCAATTCAATATTTTCCCTGCTTTGAAATTGATTAACCAATTGTCGGGGGGGATTCAGCCCTGCAACTTTTAGCGGAAAATCCAGGTCGTTAAAAACATTATTCAGTAAAAACCTGGCAGCATTTGCATTTTCTGCTACCGAAAGGTTACCATGATAAAGCACATATTTTCCTTTACCAGGCTTACAATTCACATATTTAAAAGGGTGGAAGGCAGGCACAAATTTTACATTATCATAAAGCGAAGAAAAATATTTCTCGTCATTTTTTGAGATCGCTAAAATTAAATCTGCTTTTTTCAATATTTTTTCATACCTCCTCAGCTTCGCCGCCTCATTGTAGAAATAGTATTTTTTAAAAATATCTATTTCCACTTTCGCCAGGTTTTGATAGTATTCATGCTCAATATTGTGTGTCCTTACAATTCTTTTCCGTCCTGATAAGCTCGGTTCATCCAATAAAGAAGTTGTATGAAGGCCTTCCATCAAAATGGGGTAATTGTCTTTGAGCAAGTTTTGAACAAGCTCCTCGGAAGTACGTGAGCTAACAATATATGGAACGCTTTTAATGAGGTTCTTTTTCGAAATATTTCGCTTATAGTAAATCACCTCGTAAAAAAGTTTATCAAGCACCACGCTTGGTCTTCTACCGTATTGAAATGAGTGCAAGTGGACTTTAACACCTTTTCCGGCTAATTCCTTGGCTTTGTAATAAACATCAATAACACCGCCATAATTGGCCGGGTAAGGAACGTCGAAAGAAATGATATGTAAATGAAGGTCAGACATATTGAGCAAAGATTTTGTTAAGGACCTGCTCTTCGGTTTCCCAATTCAAATTTGAGGCCGCAAAAGTAACATTTTTTTTCCATTTGGCGATGAGTTCCTGATTTGCAAGTACTTCATTTATTTTATTCGCAATCTGTTTTGGGTCGTGATTTGGGATAAAATCGCCTATTTCATATTTTTCGATGATCTTTTTAATTTCGATTAATGGAGATGCTATCACAGGTATTCCCGCCTGGATGTAATCGAACAACTTATTGGGCAGACTGTAATGGTAATTTATGTTTGTGTCTTTGTCGAGGGTCAAACCAATATCAGCTATGTAAGTAAGATTAAATAATTGATCGTAAGGTTGGGTTGGTTTAAAAATAACCCTGTCCTCTAAACCAAGATTTGTCACCATTTGTTTTAGATGATCAATAACATCACCTCCTCCAACTATTAACAATAAAGCATGATCGATATATTGCATAGCTTCAACCATTTCTTCAGCTCCCCGCTGAATATTGATACCGGATCCCTGAAGGATCAGGATATTGGTATTTTCGGGCAATCGTAACTCAGCCCGGCTTTTCAGGTTTATAATCTGCTTTTGGGGAGATATATTTCTGACAACAGCAGGCCTTATGCCATATTTTTTCTCGTAAAGATCAGCGATTGAATCATTTACAGTAATTACATTTTTTAGTTTTGGAAAAATCCATTTTTCGATCCGTTCCCAGGTGTACTGTACACTTTTCCTGTTAACCAGTTCAGGTACTTCGGTAAAGTACTCGTGGCTATCGTAAACCAGAGGCTTCATTTTGAGCTTTGAAATAAGGTAATTTGGAAGCAGGGTGTCCAAATCATTACTGACGAGCAAATCTGCTTTGTGAAAAAGGAGTAAGAAAAACAACCTAAAATTAAAGCAGGCATAAAAAAACGGGCCTTTAGTGAAAAGCAACCTCATTCTCCGAACCGTGTATGGCCGATTATCCATCGGAAGGCTGTTCTTTAATTTTCTTCCAATGAGCACAACTTCAAATCCCAGGTTGGTGAGTGTCTGGCAAGTCTTTTTAACGCGTTGGTCGGTAACCAAATCGTTAATTACCGATACAATGACTCGTTTTCTCAAGGTGTGCTTTTGTAGAAATGCAAAATTGTTTGTTGGCTTACATTCATAACTCAAAACTTTGCTAAATATTGCCTGAATTCAGTACTTTTGGATACTTATGTTGATAAAAACCGATTTCTGTTTACAACCCTTCAATACCTTTCATATAAAAGTTTTTGCCCGCAGTTTATCAATTATCGGTTTTCCTGCTGATCTCGAAGAATTGTATGAAGAGGGAGCATTGAATGAGAAAAGTATTTTAATCCTGGGAGAAGGCAGTAATATTCTTTTTACAAAGCATTATGAAGGGCTTATTTTGCTTAACCAGATCAGGCGGATGGAAGTAAAAACAGAAGATGAAGATTGGGTTTATCTTAAAGTCAACAGTGGCGAAAATTGGCCGGCACTGGTAGATTATACGGTTGATCAGGGTTGGGGCGGATTGGAAAACCTGAGTTTAATTCCAGGGACAGTAGGCGCTGCACCCGTTCAGAATATCGGGGCTTATGGTGCAGAATTGAAAGATGTACTTGAATCGGTTGAAGTATTTAATATGCAAACCGGGAAAACCGAAGTGTTTTCAAAAGCAGAATGTGGCTTTGGCTATCGCGACAGCATTTTTAAAACAAAATACAAAGGCAGGTACTTTATATTGAGTGTGTTGTTAAAGCTCAGCAAAAACCCAAATCTAAATCTTGAATATGCGCCTTTAAAAAAGAAATTCGAGAACAGAGATCCAGGCTTGATCAGCGTTAAAGAGGTGAGTGATGCTGTAAAAGAAATTCGCCTGTCAAAGCTCCCCGATCCGGCAAAACTTGGCAATGCAGGTAGTTTCTTCAAAAACCCGGTTGTGTCATTCGCTAAAATTGAAGAACTTGCTGCTGAATATCCTGAAACACCATTTTACAAGGTGGATGAGGAAAACTACAAAGTAGCCGCCGGATGGCTGATCGAAAAAGCTGGATGGAAAGGCAAACGTATTGGCGATGCCGGTGTGCACGAAAAACAGGCATTGGTTTTGGTGAATTACGGAAGTGTAACAGGTGAGGAAATATTCAAACTCTCTCAAAAGATTCAATCATCAGTAAATTCGAAGTTTGGAGTTGAATTGGAGTGTGAAGTAACGGTATTTTAATAATAGACCAAAACGTAGAATTAATGTTATGATTAAAAAAAATGTCCTATCAATTGTATTAATTGTCACAATTTCATTAATAATTATCCTTTGGATTGGAACATATTTTTATTTCCAAGGATATACAGAAACTGAGAGAGGAACATTTGGAGATATGTATGGTACTGTTAATGCATTATTTTCTGGATTAGCTTTAGCAGGAATAGTATTTACGATTCTTTTACAACGAAATGAATTAAGTCTTCAAAGAGAAGAATTGGCATTAACGAGAAGAGAATATATTATTCAAAATGACACTCTTCGACTTCAACGATTCGAGAACACATTTTTCAGCCTTCTAACACTACATCATCAAATTGTAAATTCAATAGATCTTCAAATACCATTCTATACTCAAGAGGGTCTAATACACAACGAAATTGATAGATATGATAATTTATTTGGACGTGATGTGTTTAAAAAGAAATACGAAGAATTTGTTAGTGCATCGAATGAAAATCGGTCAAATTTTGACGAGAGTGTTTATCTTAAAAAATATGCAGAAGTTAGTACTGATTTCGGACATTATTTTAGGAATCTATATAGAATGATAAAAATGGTTGATGACACAAGCTTCGTTAATCAAACAAATCCAAAAGAATCACTAAAAAACCTTTATAATTCAAGATATAAATATACTAGTATCATTCGATCACAATTATCAGATTATGAACTCCTTTGGTTGTTTTATAACTGTTTAAGTATAAATGGAAGAGATAAATTCAAACCTCTTATTGAAAAATATTCAATATTCAAAAACTTGCCGATTGAAAAACTGATTCATAAAAAACATAAAGAACTATATAACAGATAGAGCTTTTGAGAAAGTTAAACAATAATAAACATATACCAATTAAATTATTTATGGAACAACTTAAATTATCAAACGAATCAATTGGTTTTCTCAGGGAAGCGAAAACCTGGACATTTTTTTTATCAATACTTGGATTTATTGGAGTTGGTATAATGGTTTTAGCAGGAATATTTATGGGTGTGTTTTTCACAGTCATTGATATTTTTAAAGATATACCAAATATGCCAAGTTTTCCTTTCGGGCTTTTTGGTTTTCTCTACATCATTTTAGCTGTAATTTATTTTTTTCCGGTTTATTATTTGTATAAATTTTCAAAAGACATTGGTTCTGCTTTGTTGTATAACAATGAAGAACACTTAACCTCATCTTTCAGGTTTCTCAAGAAACATTTCAAGTTTATTGGAATTATGATCATCTGTATGATTGCCTTTTACTTTGTGATATTCATTGTTTTTGCAATTATTGGAGCTGCAGGGGCATTTTCAAACAGTAGTTCAATGTTTGCCTGACGATGTAAAGGCGGCTTTAGTCGCCAACACGCTTATTTACAATAATCGGGCGCGAATGCTTCGCGTTCGATAACTACGCTTCAATTATTGTTCTTTCACACGCAAAATGAGCGTGCTAGTTGGCGACTAAAGTCGCCATTACATTATGATTGTGTTTTTATTAATTAATAATCTGCTGATGAGGTATGATCATGCACAGCCCGCCATCCTTCATCTTTTTTCTTAAACAATAGCGTAAACAATCCCCAGGGATGGTCACTTTTTCTTTCCAGTTCCCATTTGCCGAAAACGAGTGCTGCTTCATCTGAGATCAGTTTAATGTCAATTTCAGAAAATATGAGTATTCCCATCGTTTCTTTATCAGGATAAGCTTTTTTGTATCGTTCGAGGGTTGTTTCCCATCCATACGATACATTTCCACCCGAGGCAAAACGCAATGAATCGGATTGTATGTATCCGGACATATAAGCTTCAATATTTCCTTCATTCCAGGCTGCTGCCTGTTCATTCAGTATCTTTTTAATCAGGCCTTTATCAGAAACCTTTTCTGTGTTGCAGGATATGATGGCAAACAACAGTAGAAAATAATAAATCTTCATTTTATAAATAGTCAAACCTTACGAACTACCTAATATCGATTAAAATTGTTTTCAGAGCATATTGCTTGCAATAATTTTCGAATAATAATAAAGGCCAAAGAACCTCCTTTTTGATTTTCCTTAGTAATCCTCTAAAATTGAAACCTGC
>JAUVKF010000089.1 GCA_030596395.1 Chlorobiota bacterium
AGGTGATTTTCCTTTCATTTTTCTGCAAGGTTTTCAACTAAATTACCCAAAACCTTGCAATTTAGATCATATACTTTTCACCCTTTTTCAACCTGAAACTGTTGATAGTATTCGATTTTTGTACTTCTTAAGGATTGACTATCTAGTCCAAGGAAGTAATACTGTAAGGCAGGAAATTTTGTACATGTAATGTTTATTTCTTTAGTTCTATTTTTGTTAAAATATGCGAAGATCCCCTTATGTGTTGAATATATTATTTCAGCAGAAATTAAATTGTCATTGAGTTCAAAAGAGTCCCTATATATTTCATGTATACTTTCTCTTAGAATAAATTCCTTATAACTTGCAAGAACTTCTTCCAAGAAAACTTTATCAGACTTAGCTTGGTTTAATATATCATTACTGCAATTAGTACTTTTAATTTGATAATCACTATTACAACTTACTAAAATTGTCAATGTTAAAATAGTATAGTACAATACATTAATCAATTTTATCATTATATACAGGGTTTACTTTGCGACCTTTCAATTAGTGCCAATTAGTCATCCCAATTATTGGGTAATTAACAATTTATATAAATGATTTTATTTTATAACCTCATGGCTTTCTTGATTGACAAAAGCTATATTGTATTTAACATACCATTAGCATTCAACAGGCGAAATTGTAAATATAGAATATTTAAAAGAGTTATTGAAATATTATAGTTTAAAAAAATCTAAACTTAATTACTAACTATTTCTTCATGCGAAGAAGGTATACTATCTTTTAAGTTGAATATATGTAACAATTATTTGAAGTAACAGTTATTTAGATTTCTGGAGAGTGTGTTTTTGCTAATTTCTAAATGATATTGCGAATAGGTCAATTCTTCTGAATACATTTTTTTCTCTGAATTAACTGAATTTAAACTTACATTCAATTTTTTTAAGTCTTTTAAATAATTGTATTTCGTTCTTTTGGAGATATGCCCTCTACTTACTAATTCATCTAAAGAGAAATCTTTCATAAAATCAAGAATTTTTCTTTTCGTATCAGTGGTTATATTTTTAAAATCATCTATGCTATAGACTAGGAATCGTATATCAATCCCGACGGGATCACCAAAGAGGACAGCTGAGATTTATTGCTTGGTTGTCCTTTTTTATTTCGTTCTAACTCCTTGCCATTCTTCATTACCCATTGAATCACCTGGTTAATTTGAAATGTATTTATGTTCAATGAAAAACCGGCTTCCTTCAATGGGTTCAAAAGCATAAAGGAAAACAGAATCGTTGGATTCACAGAAACAATAGATTTCTTTTAATTTATCGTGGTTCAGATCTCCGGTAGCATATCGCTCCAACTCTCCTGCAATCTTACCATTAAGGTTCCACTGGTCGTATATTCCCCCTTGTAAATCAATAATCTTCACTTCATGTTCTTCAGGTTGTAGTCATACCTGCCAGGAGCAGCAATGTTAACTGTGGAATCGCCATACTGTCGTGGCGTTGATTGTCCTTCGGACATGGGGCAATTAATAATATCTTCAATGAATAAAATTAGAGAGTGCAATGGCACTCTCATTTTGATGACCAATAACACAATTAATGTTAATCTTCAAGCCAATACGCTTTATGAAGCTTAAAAAATGAAACACGCTTTTTCAAACGAAAAATTATACGGTGAGAATTAGCTGTATCTTCGCAGTCTTATTCAGAAATGGCATATTAACAAATTGTCATCTCACAAACAATTTATATGTCATTTAACTCACTAGGATTATCCGACGCTTTGTTGAAAGCAGTCAGCAAAAAAGGATATACAATACCAACCACCATCCAGGAAAAGGCAATACCACGCATTTTAGAAAGAAAGGATGTATTGGCATCAGCCCAGACAGGCACCGGAAAAACAGCCGGATTTGCTTTGCCTATCATACAAATATTAGCCCAGGGACATAGCTTGAGGAAGAGGCCGGTTCGTGCACTGGTTTTAACACCTACCCGGGAATTGGCAGCACAGGTATATGCTGAAGTCAAAGAGTATAGTGCGCATGTAGATATCAATTCAGCGGTGATATTTGGAGGTGTAAACCAAAATCCACAGGTAGCCAAATTACGAAATGGGGTAGATATATTGGTGGCTACACCAGGCCGACTACTTGATTTACATAACCAAAAGTTGCTTTCGTTGGTTAAAGTTGAATTTCTGGTTTTAGATGAAGCTGACCGTATGTTGGATATGGGATTTCTAAAAGACATCAGAAAAATCCTCAACCTAATGCCATCAAAAAGGCAGAATCTCTTGTTTTCGGCCACATTTTCTAAAGAAATTAAGCAACTGGCCAGTGGCTTTATGCGACATCCTGTTATCGTGGAAGCTACACCACAGCAAACAACCGTTGAAAAGATCAACCAAAAAGCATATCGGGTTGATAAAGGAAGAAAACTTAAATTAATTACTAAGCTGATATCAGATGGAGATTGGAAACAAGTGTTGGTATTCACAAGGACTAAGCATGGTGCCAATCGACTTAGTCAAAAGTTGATTAAGAGTGGGATATCAGCTTCTGCTATTCATGGGAATAAAAGTCAGAACCACCGAACAAAAACGCTAGATGGTTTCAAGAAAGCGACAATCAGGGTATTGGTTGCTACGGATATCGCGGCCCGTGGCCTTGATATTCCGTTATTACCTCATGTTATCAATTACGAATTGCCCAATGTCCCTGAAGACTATGTTCATCGCATTGGTCGTACCGGTAGAGCAGGCGCCAGTGGAGAAGCAATTTCATTGGTCAGCAGCGATGAACTTGATTTTCTGAAATCCATTGAAAAGTTAATTAAACAAAATATCCCATCTGAAGAGCTTTGGGGTTTTGAACCGTCTGTAGGAGATGTGTCCAAAAAGGAAGAACCGAAAAAGTTTCAGCATGGGAAACCCAGACCAAAAAGCAACAAAGGGAATTATAAAAAAAGAAAGCGCAGTTACGGAGCAAAACCGGATCGAAATAATAATGCTTAGTAGATGACCTTTGTAAATCACGCATTTTGTAATTCTGAACAAAATTTAGTGCAGTGTCCGTAGGACTCTTTCGGAGAAGTATCTCCTATTTATTTACTAATTGATTAGAGACTAAACAGTAGGAGAGCTACAGAATGTTGGAAAATTTTGCTATTAACAGTTTAACGGGAACCAAAACCCATTGAATTTATTTCTTATGCTTGCCTTTATTAAAATTCTTATCGCCTCTTGTTTTAGGCCTCTTGTGTTTTTTTGCTTTACGGAGATAGGATCCTCCCTGGTTGGTCTTCAGGTTTTTTTCTTTCTTTTCGTGGAAAGCCCCTCCACCAGAATCTATGTTAGGGTTTCGGATATACTTAACCCCTGCTTCTTTTGGTCGCTCGTCGGGTGTTAGTTGTTTCGAAATTTCAACTTCCTCCGGGAAACCTATCATTGGAATTTTGTAATTCATCAATGTTTCAATGGCCTCTTTTGCATCTGCCTCTTTTTCGGTATAAAACAAGATGGACTTACCCTGCTGCTCAGCTCTGCCCGTTCTGCCAATGCGGTGCATATAGTTTTCGGGATAATTCGGCGTGTCAAAATTGATCACATGGGAGATTTGTTCCAAATCCAATCCGCGAGCCATCACATCGGTGGTAACTAATATCCTGTTCTTACCCTCATCAAATTCCCGGATTGAACGTATCCTGTAATTTTGTGATTTATTTGAATGGATGACACAAGTTTCCGATCCAAAATCAGTTTCCAAAGCTTCAAATAAGCTGTCAGCATTTTTTTTACTCGACACAAAAACCAACACTTTGTTGTATTCTTCCTTATTCTTCAACAGCTGTGATAACAGGTTAACCTTGGTGTAAAAATTAGGAGCGGGGTAACATTGCTGAGCAATATTGTCCAGGGGAGTGCCACTTACAGCAATTGATATTTTGGCTGGAGCAGTAAAAAAATCATCGATCAGTGCATCTACTTCTTCAGTCATGGTGGCTGAAAACATAATATTTTGCCGGCGTTCGGGTAGCAGTTCGAATATGTTTGTCAATTGATGCCGAAATCCAAGATCGAGCATGATATCCACCTCATCGATCACCAATTTCTTAATACCTTTTAATTGTAGCACACCACTCAGGGCCAAATCATACAATCGGCCCGGTGTTGCTACAAGAATATCGGTGCCATGCGTTACAGATTGCTTTTGGGTGTTAATATTTGTTCCACCGTACACTCCCAATACGCGTAAATTAATATAGGTTGTCAGTAATTCAACTTGCTCAACAACTTGTAGAACCAGTTCGCGCGTGGGAACCAATACCAAAACCCTGGGGTTAATT
This sequence comes from Chlorobiota bacterium, assembly GCA_030596395.1. Classification (GTDB taxonomy): domain Bacteria; phylum Bacteroidota; class Bacteroidia; order Bacteroidales; family F082; genus JAADID01. The sequence continues at coordinate 4,341 of JAUVKF010000089.1, forward strand.
TGCTTCGAAAACTTCAAATCTTTTAGTATCGGAAGCAAGTAGGCAAATGTTTTACCTGTTCCGGTTTGTGCTATTCCAACTACATCTTTACCTGACAACACGACAGGACAAGCTTCTGATTGTATGGGTGTTGGACTGTCAAACCCAAGCTCATCAATTGCGTTGTACAATTGTGTTGAAAGATTTAAATTTTCGAAAGAATTCATTAAAAATATTTTTTCAAAAGTAGTGGTATAATCTTTACCATTATTTTACTAGTAAGATAGGCAATTATTGATGTAATTTTCAAATTCATTAGTCTATTTGAAAAAACAATTGGTATAAAAGATACTTTCGCAGCACATGCGTAATTTCGATGTAATTGTTGTAGGAGCAGGGCCGGCCGGTTTATTGGCAGCAGGCAGGGCAGCCGAGTTGGGCAACAAAGTGCTTATTCTGGAAAAGATGGAGCAGGCAGGCCGCAAATTGTTGATCACAGGAAAAGGGCGATGCAATGTTACAAACGATGCTGCTATTGCCGATTTCATCACAAAAGTCCGCCCCAAAGGGCGTTTTCTGCGAAATGCTTTTTCTCAATACTATTCGGGAGACATCATAGAACTGCTTCAAAAATATGGCCTGGAATTAACCTTAGAACGAGGAGGACGATACTTTCCGACCGGCAATAAATCGGCAGATGTGCTGCAGGCATTGCTGGCGTGGGTAAACGAATTGAAAGTTGAAATTCGTTGTAATCACCGGGTTGAGAAACTGATTGTTGAAAATGGTACCATTCAGGGTCTCCAGGCAAACGGAAAGCCATTCATGGCAAAACATATTATTTTGGCAACCGGTGGTAAATCTTACCCTGCTACAGGCTCCAATGGAGATGGATACGAACTGGCCAGGCAGGTGGGACATACTTTGGAAAAAGCCAGACCGGCACTTGTACCCGTTGAAACTGAAGGACCGGTTGCAAAAAAACTTCAGGGGCTCAACCTGAAAAATGTGAAGGCTGTTGTTTGGGTAAATGACAAAAAATGTGGTGAGGATTTTGGTGAAATGCTGTTCACACACTTTGGCTTGTCCGGCCCAATTATCTTAACCCTGAGCAGGTTTATTGTTGATGAATTGCAGAAGAAAAACAAAGTAGAAATCACAGTTGACCTGAAGCCTGCCCTTGATGAGCAAAAACTCGATAAACGATTGATTCGTGATCTTAACGAACACGGTAAGAAAAAGATCAGCAATATTTTCAGGTTTTGGCTGCCATCAAAAATGGTTCCTGTTTTCATTGATCTGTTAGGCCTCGATCCTGAAAAAGAATGCCACCAGGTTTCATCAAAAGAACGGAAACAAATCCGGTATCTCCTTAAAAACCTGTCCTTTAAAATCAACAATTACCGTCCTTTTAAAGAAGCGATTATCACAGCCGGAGGAATCCCTACGAATGAAATATCTCCGAAAACAATGGAATCGAAACTGGTTAAAGGACTTTATTTTGCCGGTGAACTGATCGATTTGGACGCTGAAACAGGAGGCTACAATCTCCAGATCGCCTATTCAACGGGATGGGTAGCCGGGAACTCTTGTTTGAAGGCTGAAAAGTAAGGGTGTTTATTTGATATAACCCAATTTTAGGACAAGACACACGGATACAAACAAAAACCTTTCACGAAAGTGGGAGGCTTTTTGCATTTCCGCCATTTACTTTTTGAACTATCCTCATAAAATAACCAGGCTGCTCTGTTAAAGACTTTTTATGAAAATTATTAAAAAATATTTGCATTATGAACATATGTGCATTATCTTTGCAGAAGATTTTAAAATAAAACGAATAGAATGCCCCGACCAAAAAATGAAAGAATTGTTCACGAACCACCGTTGTTTACGGAGTTTAAGCCTGTCGGAGTGTTGGGTAAATCCTTAAAGGAGGTGTTGCTCTCTCTGGATGAGTTTGAGGCAATGCGTTTGGCTGATTATACCGGTATGTCTCATGAAGAGGCTGCTGATGAGATGGGGATTTCCCGTTCCACATTCAGCAGGCTGATAGAAAAGTCGAGGAAGAAAATAGCAGAATTTATTTTCCAGGGAAGGTTGCTTACAATTGATGGTGGTAATATTCATTTTCGCAGAAATATTATCCAATGCTCTGATTGTGGGCATATGTTCAAAATAAATATTGATTCACCAATAACAGAATGTCCGGAATGCCATTCAAAAAATTTATTGAACCTGGCCGGCGGATTTGGACATGGCGAATGTTGCAGAGGAAGAAACTTTAATCATAAACATAAAAAAAGGAGGTAGTTATGCCACGAGGTGACAAAACAGGACCACAAGGAGCTGGTCCAATGACAGGAAGACGCATGGGCGATTGCGCTGATGCTGAAAATACTGGTTCAGGTTTTGGTTTTGGAAAAGGATTCTTCTCAAGAACATGGGGCGGCGGCCGGGGTTATGGCCGTGGTTTCGGATTTTTTAACAAACCAAATGACCCCAGTCTTAAGAATGATGATGTAATTCAAAATGAAATTACAACCATCAAGAGTAGGTTATCGTTTCTTGAGAATCTCCTTCATAAAAACAAACCTGGCGAGTAAAATTGATCCACCATTCCGGGATTTCAACTTTCCCGGAGTGGTTTAAAACTTTCAGATTACGAAATAAGCATTCAAACGAAATTTTTTGTCGATGCGAAAATTTTAGGAATATAAATTTAAAGAAATGGATAAAACAAATTTAAACCTGGGACAGGGGAGAGGCCTTGGCCGCGGTGGCGGAAGAGGGAGAAACAAAGGCGGTGCACTTGGGCCGGGAGGCTTTTGCGTTTGTGCAAAATGCGGTGAAAAAATTTCCCACCAACAAGGAGTAAAATGCACCACAATAAAATGTCCCGAATGTGGGCATACCATGATCAGAGAAGAATTATTGAAAAAATAACCAAAACTTAAAGCATGAAGAAATTATTTGCAGTACCAACAATCAATGGAAAATTATGTGCACACTTTGGCCATTGCGAGCGATTTGCCGTAATTGAAACTGAAGATCAAAAGATACTAAATACTGAATACCTGACTCCTCCGGTTCACCAACCCGGAACCTATCCGCGGTTTTTAGCCAGTAAAGGTGTGAGTACAATTATTTCAGGAGGCATGGGAATGAAAGCACAGGATATTTTTGCCCAAAATAATATTGAAGTATTCATGGGTATAAATTCTGAAATTCCCGAGCATCTGGTTGAACAATACCTCGCTGATCAACTGGTAAGTGGTGATAACCTTTGTGACCATTAACCGGACTTAAGAATGAAAATTGCCATTGCAAGTGGAAAAGGGGGGACCGGGAAAACGACATTGTCAACTAACCTGGCCAGTTTTCTGGCTGAAACTCATCAGGTTGTATTGACCGATCTGGATGTGGAAGAGCCCAATTCGGGCCTGTTCATCAAAGCTGATCTTGTTCATGAAGAGGACAAATTTAAAATGGTTCCTGAGTGGGCAGCAGATGAATGTATTTTGTGTGGTAACTGTCAGAAGGTGTGTAATTTTCATGCAGTGATTCAATTGGGTGAAATGATAATGGTTTTTCCTGAATTGTGTCACGGATGTTATGCCTGTTCTGAACTTTGTCCTACATCTTCTCTGCCCATGATCCCCAAAAAAATGGGAGGGCTAAAACATTTTCAAAAAGGAAACCTGAGTTTTATTGAAAGCCGTTTGGATATTGGTGAAGAGCAGGCGGTTCCTTTAATTGCCCAAACCATCAGTTATGTTGAAGAACATTTTAGCAACGAGGTAATCAGGATTTTTGATTCACCTCCCGGAACATCCTGTCCTGTAATTGAAGCCACTAAGGATGCTGATTTCATAATTCTGGTAACAGAGCCTACTCCTTTTGGTTTGCACGATTTAAAACTGGCTGTAGAAACCATGAGAGAATTGAAAAAGGATCTTGGTGTGGTGGTCAATCGCTATGGCATAGGCAATGATGATGTGTTGCAATATTGTAAAGAAGAGCAGATAGCTGTGCTAGCAAAAATACCGAACAGCCGCAGGATTGCTGAAATTTATTCTCAGGGTCACTTAATATATAAGGAAATACCAGAGGTCATGGTGGAACTTGAAAATATCACATCGTATATTCAATCATTAAAGGAAAAAAGTCTGTCGTGAAAGAAATTGTAGTCATATCAGGTAAAGGCGGAACGGGTAAAACTTCCCTAACGGCATCTTTCGCATATCTTGGAGGCAAGGATGTGATAGTTGCAGATTGCGATGTGGATGCGGCCGATATGCACCTGCTGCTTCAACCCGATTTTGCCAATTCGGATGATTTTTACAGTGGGGAACTGGCCTACATCCATCAGAACGAATGTATTCAATGCGGTAAATGTGCTGATGTTTGCCGGTTTGATGCTATTCCGGTTATCAAGGGGAGGTATATTGTTGACCCTTTAAGTTGTGAAGGTTGTGGATATTGTGCACGGGTTTGCCCGACAGATGCCATCACCAATAAAGACTTAAACGTGGGGAAATGGTATGTCTCAAGTATCAAAACTGGCAGCACCATGGTGCATGCAAAACTGGGCATAGGTGCCGATAATTCAGGAAAACTTGTTGCAAAGGTTAAAAGTGAGGCCAAAGATATAGCTGAAGAGGAGCGAAAAGACTTTGTAATAGTTGATGGTTCTCCTGGTGTGGGATGCCCTGTGGTTTCATCCCTTTCAGGGGCAAGTTTTGTGGTTTTGGTAACCGAACCTTCTGTTTCCGGATTGCATGATTTAAAACGAGTTTATGAACTGGTGAAAAAGTTCAAAATCAAAGCAGGTTGCATAATTAACAAATCCGATATTAACAAAAATGTTACAGCCGAAATTGTAGAATTTCTGAAAAAGGAAAACATAGTCCATATTGCCAACCTGCCCTATGATGAAAATTTCACCAAAGCAATGACCAATGGACAAACAATTGTGGAATATTCGGACAATCATTTAAAAGAGTTAATTACAGACAGTTGGGATAAAATAAAAAGATCGGTAAACTGACGGGTTAACCCGTCAGTTTGTACAGGATCATGAATTATATTAAAATTAATACAGATGAAACGTCCTTGAACAGACGGGTTACCTGTCCGGCCACTGACGGAACCCGTCTGTTCACACAGGAAGATTGATTATTTCTAAAAAATAAACACATGAAAATAGCATTTACAACAAAAGGAACAGACTGGGACTCAGCAATGGACCCAAGATTTGGAAGGACAGAATATTTTTTGATTTATGATGATGATAAAGATGAATTATCGCATTATGATAACCGTGATTCGGCCAATGACGCACACGGTGCAGGTCCTAAAACAGCTCAGAAATTATTTGAGTTCAAACCCGATATTTTAATTACAGGAAACGGACCGGGAGGCAATGCTGCAACAGTTCTGCAAAAAACAGGAGTGAAAATATTTATTGGCGCGGGTGATATAACAGTTAAAGAAGCTTATGAAGCTTTTAAAAGCAGCAGTTTAAAGGAATTTTAACAAAAGTAAAACTAAGCTGAAACTATTATAAAAATCTTAACTATCTAAAAAAGATGAAAAAATTCATTGTTCTTGGCGGAGGTTTTGCCGGGGTTGAAGCAGCCATAAGGCTGAGAAAATATGGCTATAGCGTTACTTTGGTTTCCGACAGGGATTATTTATTTGTTTACCCCATCTCGATATGGGTTCCTACAAAGAAAATATCCTTTAAAGATGCTCAAATCAAATTATCGGATTTGCAAAAAAAACATGTCTTTGATGTGATCGTTGATTCAGTTACAAAAATGGATGTTGATAACAATACAGTTACCCTTTCCAAAGAAACGCTAACCTACGATTACCTTTTCATCGCCTTGGGCATGCACAAGGTAAAAACCAAAGGGATTGAGTTTACACATTCCATTTGCGGGCATCCCGAAGAAGCAGTTACCATCCGGGAAGAGCTGGAAAAGCTGGTTCGGCGTGGGCATGGTAAAATAGCTATCGGGTTTGGAGGTAATCCCATAGACCCCACAGCAACGGCAGTACGTGGAGGCCCTGCTTTCGAATTACTTTTCAATTTCAGTCATTACCTTAAGAAAAAAGGATTGCGCGATAAATTTGAAATCACCTTTTTTGCTCCCATGAAGGAGCCTGGAAAACGGATGGGTGAAAAAGCAATGGGTAAAATGGATGTGTTTTTCAAACATTATCATATACAAAAACAGGTTGGTAAAAAAATCAAAGAATTCGAGGAGAGCGCTGTTGTTTTTGCAGATGGAGAGAAACTGGAGAGCGACCTTATAATTTATATTTCGGGAGGTGACGGCCATAAAGTTATCAAAGAATCGAAACTACCACTTAATGCAGCCGGCTTCATTAAAATCAATGAATTATGCCGTGTTGAAGGGCACCGGAATATTTATGCCATTGGCGATATTGCCGAAATTACCGGCCACGACTGGGCAGCCAAGCAGGGGCACATTGCCGAAGTAATGGCTGATGTAAGTACCTACAATGTGCACAACGAATTAATCGGGAAAGGCAAACGCAAAAGTTACTGGGAAAAATTACACATCGTTTGTGTAATGGATTCAGGTGATGGGGCTGCCTTTGTGGTACGCAACCATAAACGGGATTTCATCCTGCCGCTTCCCATTATTGGGCACTGGCTTAAAAAAGGCTGGGGCTTTTACTATAAAAATTCAAAATTGAAAAGAATGCCCAGGATACCGGGGATGTAATGTTCTAAGATTAATTATTGATGTGGACAAACAAGAGTAATATTGAAAAGAATATTTAAACTATAATTTTATGAAAAAATACGAAGTAATAATTATTGGAGCCGGCCCTGCCGGTATAATCACAGGTGTAACTGCAAAAAAAGCTTACCCCGACAAATCAATATTAATGCTTAAGGAAGAAGAAAAGGGCTTAGTCCCGTGCGGGATACCTTATATTTTTTATAAGCTTAATGGTGTGGAAAAAAATGTGATGGGCCCAAAGCCATTTGTTGATTTAGGTGGAGAAGTACAGACAGACAGTGTCGTTGACGTTAATCTGACAGACAAATTATTAAAAACAAAATCGGGGAAAGAATATTATTTCGATAAATTAGTTTTTGCAACCGGCTCAAAAGCAATCGTTCCTGATTTTATTCCGGGTTACGACCTCGATAATGTTTATTATATCAGGAAGAATTATAATTACATTAAACACATATTTGAAGAATTAAAAACCAAGAAAAATATTGTAGTTATTGGCGGAGGATTTATCGGTGCCGAGGTTGCCGAACAACTTGCCGTACATCCTGACAAGAAAGTTACCTTAGTGGAAAGCGAACCATATTGTTTTTCAAAAGCATTCTCAAAAGAACTCAGTAAGATTGCAACCGAAGCCCTTTCAGAAACCGAAGTAAAGGTTTTAACCTCTGTGCGGGTTGAAAAAATTACAGGTCAAAATGGTAACGCCTCATCTGTTAT
>JAUVKF010000056.1 GCA_030596395.1 Chlorobiota bacterium
CGTTCAAAAAATTTCTTCCAGCTTTCAGCATCAAGTAAGGGCGCATCAGTAGTGGCTTTGTATGTGAGGAAAAGCCCCAATGGTAAAATCAATGCTGTTGAAAGCCAGCTTCCAAATACAATATCCCATTCTCCTGTTTTAGCAGCTTTAACGCCCATAATTGTCACAACATGATAAAGAACAAAGAAAACTACTGAAACTACAACTGGCAGGCCAAGTCCTCCTTTCCGGATGATTGCACCCAGTGGCGCACCGATAAAGAAAAAAATGAGACAAGCTAGGGACAATTTAAATTTTGTGTGCCATACTACCTGGTGTTTTGTAATTGTCAGCCGACGGCTTTCCAGTTCGTTTTTGTAAAAAATAGCATTATCCCTGGCATTACGTGCTCCATTCTGAGCATGGTCAACAATTTTTATTTGTGCCTCACGGTCAAAATTATCAAGTAGAGGGTATTTAATATTTATTGCCTGCAAAGATTTAGTTACAATTGAGTCGGATTTTATGGTGTCGGTAGTTAACATCCTTCTTTTCGTATTCGTAACAGTATCCATTTTGAGTAAGTAGGGATACTGTTTTAAAAATTTCTCCCTGAAAAAATCCACCCTTTTAGCTCTTGTGCCACTTAATGAATCGATAGTATGGTTTAGTTGTTTTATATTTAACATGGTATAATGTGACCTGAAAAGGTCCTCATTGGTACGATTTAGCTTGAATTGCATCAGGTCGAACGCCCGGACAAACTTGTCGAAATGCAAGATCTCGAAAGGGCGGGTTTCTTTATACCCCGGGCCGGTTATTTCTGTGTAGCGACTGCCATTGTAAAGCGTAAAAATCACCTTTGTCTGGTCGGGTGAAAGTTCCATAATGCCCTTTTTTGCTGAAACAACCCTGGTGTTTCCCATACGATGACTATGATCATAAATTTTTACATTATAAATTGTTTTGTTGTCTTTGTCCTTCTCTCCCACATGAATAACAAAATCTTCGAGGCCATCATTAAAAATACCTTCGTTAAGATTGAAAGCCAGTTTTTGTTGCCTGACATCATACAACAGTGAACCGAATTTTAAATTCGCTACGGGCAATACATAATTTGAAAAATAAAATGCGGTAAAGCTCAATATTATTGACAGGAAAACCAATGGCCTCATTGCTTTTCGAAGCGATATCCCAGCCGATTTCATTGCGACCAGTTCGTAGTGTTCTCCAAGATTGCCAAAAGTCATCAGCGATGATAATAATATGGCAAGAGGCAGGGCAAGGGGAACAAAGGTTGAGGAAGCATAAAACATCAGTTTGGCAATAATGTACCACTCAAGCCCTTTGCCTACCAGGTCGTCTAAATACTTCCATAAAAACTGAAGCAACAAAATAAAAAGTGCGATAAAAAAAGTAAACACAAATGGCCCAAGAAAAGATTTGAGCATATATGTTTGTAGTTTTTTCATCGCTGGTAAGCCTTTTTGCAAAGATATTAATTCGCCATCATTACAATTGACTGATAGGTATTGGCTCTAACTGTTTTCAAAATTGTTTTAATATATCAAGATTGTAAGAAGGTAATTAAGTAACGTTTTTCGTTACAAGTTATTGGATGTGTTTTTATTAAGCCCGCAACCCTGCACACCAAAACTTTACATTCTGCATATCGGTTACATAAAGATCCTTACCTGTAGCAGGCAGGTTTCATACTAAGGGTTTTCGGGATTCAGGAGGATAAAAATCATTGTTTTGCAAAAGTCACAAACCATTTAACTAGAAAAAAATTACCTTTGCTTGTTCGATATGACTTTAATAAAAACCAATTGTTAATTTAATTATTTTATCATGAAAAAAATCTTACTTTTAGTTATGATTTTGGGCATAGGTGTTAGCTTAATGGCACAACAGCCGTATAAGTTTAAAATTGATCCTAGCCACAAAACAATTAATGAAAAACCGGCTATTAGCATTGAACCGCTTAAAGACCAGTCAATTGTTAACTCAGATGTAATTTCGAAACAGCAAATTTCTCCTGCCGACAGAGATGTTAATATCGTAACTGTTATCGATATCGGAACTATGGCAAATGCTTATAGTTATGCTTCCAATAACGTTGGAGGCCAGAAGTCGTTAGTTTGGGCAGAGCCTGAGTTAAATATTGTAACAAGCTTCCATCGTATGGGTGGAGTACTTGATCCGGAAGGATATTCCGGGGACTTAGGTTACGACATTTCATTTGATGGTGGTTCGACCTGGACCAACCAGATAGAATGTTATGTGGCTGTTGACAATGCAGGTGGCGATTATTATCGTGATGCTGCCCGCTATCCAAACCATGGTATTTATAATCCAACAGGAGATGTTGATAGTGCATACGTGGCATTTTTCTGTCCTAATCTGGATGGAACTAATGGCTCCTGGGGTGGTTACAGCTATGGTGTTGCCAACATCAGCGATCCTTCCGACACAACAGGTAATTATAACCGTCAATCATCACATGATGATGTTTATCAATATGTTCCTGATGCTTACGATGTAAGTTCACAGGGACTTGCCATTTGTGTTGACAAAAACATTGACTGGACAGGATCTACTGGTATATATGGAGGCAATTTAATCCTCAACCAGGGTTATTGGGATGATGATGAAAGTGATATTGTTTACGAAGAATTTCTTCTTGATTATGAAAGCCCTGAAGAATTTGGGTCGCCTTGGTTCACTACAGTTGCTTTTGCACCTGATGGAATGACAGGTTATATTGCAATACTTGGCAATGATGGCGAAACATGGTCGGTAGAAGGTATGCACAGTATTTATCCTATCTTCTGGAAAACCACTGATGGTGGAGAAACATGGGGTGATCCTACTGCAATACAGATTGATGGCCCTGATGGTATTGGTGGTATTGTTAATAGCCTGTTAACGGATGCGCAAATAGAACAAATTTATCTGCCACCTTTACCTGCTCGTGATGAAATCCCGTATACCTATACCGGTGACTTTGAAATTGCTGTAGATGACAATGGTAATTTACATATCGCAGGTATAGTTTGTGCAGCAGGTGAAGCTGAGGGCGGTGGCATAGGCTTTTTTATTGAGGATTCCCTCGGTGGTGTATTAGATTTATTTACCGATGACGGTGGAACAACCTGGTTTGTAGAAGAAATGGGCCGCATTATAAAATATGATGGTACTTTTGGTGCACTTGCAGAAGGAAACAGAACCCAGATTACCCTGAGCCCCGACACGGATAAAGTATTTATATCATGGTTAGATACTAATCCTGAGGTTGCAGATGATAACAGCCGTCCAAACATTTTTTGCCGTGGTTTTGAACCTTCAACATATATGAAAACTTATACATTAGATAATGTTGATGGCCCTACAAATGTTACAGCTTTCTCATTCGGTTATAATGAAGCAATTTTTGGGACCGCAGCAAAAACTGCTTTAGAATTTACGGATGGTGAATACACAATACCCTATACTTATGTTGAATTGACGGACAATGATGTTACACTGCCAGCACAAATAAAATACATTAAGGATTTTAGTTTCTCAGAAGATGATTTCCTTATTATAGGTATTGGTGATGATAGGGAAGCAAAAGAAATGAATGCGACTGTTTCACAGAACTATCCAAACCCATTCAGTGGAAATTCTTACATCACTGTTAACCTGGCCGAAGGCTCGGATTTAAGCCTGGAAGTTTATTCAATTACCGGACAACAGGTATTGAGGCAAGATTATGGTTATACTTCAAAAGGAACAACCACCTTAACAATAAATGGAACTGACCTGACACCTGGTATTTATTTCTACACTGTAACAACCGGTGAAAGTAAGGTGACACACAAGATGATTGTTGAATAATACTTAAAGTATGTTTTCAGGCAAATTGCCTGAGATTAAAAATCAAAAGGTGCTCGTATATTCGAGCACCTTTTTTTGTTTTTTTAATCAAATAATTCCCCGAGGCCTGTCCGTTCCTGACCACCAACGTCATTCAGGTTCTTGAGGTTTTGCAAGGGTCTCTGTATATGCTTCAACCATCAATTAGCAACTCAAATGTTAAATATCAGAAAATTAACAATTCATTTTAAAAATGATGCAACCTTTTTACTGTTCATTTGTCATTTTTTTAACAAGGATAATAACAAGCGGAAACCGGTTTTAGCTTTCCGAATTCTAACAATTTAGAATTTTCCCGATTTTATTAACAAATATTAATTAAATAAGAAAAACATTATCTTTGCTCGCTTGGAAAGACATTTATAAAGTAATAAACCATTTGTTAAATTAATTATTCTTATCATGAAAAAAATCTTACTCTTTGTTATGGCTTTGGGCTTTGGCATAAGCATTATGGCCCAACAGTCGTACAAGTTCAAAATTGAGCCTAGCCACAAGACAATCTATGAAAAAGTGGCTATTGGTATTGATCCGGTTAAAGACCAATCAATTGTTAGTTCAGATGTAATTTCGAAACAACAAATTCCTCCTGCCGACAGAGATGTTAATATCGTAACTGTTATCGATATCGGAACTATGGCAAATGCCTGGGCTTATAATTCCAATAACAAAGGAAATCAGAAGTCATTAGTTTGGGCAGAACCCGAATTAAATATTGTTACAAGCTTCCATCGTGGTGGTGGAGCACTTGATCCTGAGGGATATTCCGGTAACTTAGCTTACGACATTTCGTTTGATGGTGGTTCAACCTGGACCAACCAGATAGAATGTTATATTGCAGTTGATAATGGCGGTGGTGAATATTTTTATGATGCTGCCCGCTATCCAAACCATGGTGTTTATAACCCAACAGGAAATGTTGAAGATGCATATGTTGCATTTTTCTGTCCTAACCTGGATGGTTCAAACTCTGACGGTGATACCGGTTGGGGTGGATATAGCTTTGGTGTTGCCAACCTTAGCGATCCTTCCGACACAACAGGTAATTATAACCGCAGAACATCACACGATGATACATATCAGTATATTCCTGATGCTTACGATGTAACTTCACAGGGACTTGCCATTGTTGTTGATAATAACGTTAATTGGACATCAGGAAGTGGTGTTTATCAAGGCAGTTTAACTGTCAACCAGGGTTATTGGGATAATGATGAAAGTGATATTGTTTACGAAGAAACTCTTATTGATTATGAAACTACTGAAGAATATGGATCGCCCTGGTTCACTACGGTTGCTTTTGCACCTGATGGAATGACAGGTTATATGGCAATACTTGGCAATGATGGCGAAACATGGTCGGTAGATGGTATGCACAGTATTTATCCTATCTTCTGGAAAACCACTGACGGTGGAGAAACATGGGGTGATCCTACTGCAATACAAATTGATGGCCCCGATGGTATTGGTGGTATTGTTAATAGCCTGTTAACAGATGCGCAAATTGAACAAATTTATCTGCCACCTTTACCTGCTCGTGAAGAGATCCCTTATACTTATATGGGTGATTTTGAAATTGCTGTAGATGACAATGGTAATTTACATATCGCAGGTGTAGTTTGTGCAGCAGGTGAAGCTGATGGCGGTAGCATAGGCTTTTATGTTGAGGATTCCCTGGGCGGTGTATTGGATGTATTCACCGATGACGGTGGAACAACCTGGTATGCAGAAGAAATGGGCCGCATTATAAAATGGGATGGTACTTTCGGTGATATGTCGGAAGGAAACAGAACCCAGATAACTACAAGCCCCGACGCGGATAAAATATTTATATCATGGTTAGATACTAACCCTGAGGTTGCAGATGATAACAGCCGCCCAAACATTTTTTGCCGTGGTTTTGACCCTTCAACATATATGAAAACTTATACATTAGACAATGTTGATGGCCCTACAAATGTTACAGCCTTCTCCTTCGGTTATAATGAGGCATTGTTTGGAACCGCAGCAAAAACTGCTTTAGAACTTACCGATGGTGAGTACACAATACCCTATACTTATATTGAGTTGACGGACAACGATCCCGGTTTACCGGCACAAATAAAATACATTAAGGATTTTAGCTTCAGTGAAGCTGATTTTACTATTATAGGTATTGGTGATGATATGGAAGCAAAAGAAAGCAATGCGACTGTTTCACAGAACTATCCAAACCCATTCAGTGGAAATTCTTACATCACTGTTAACCTGGCCGAAGGCTCGGATTTAAGTCTGGAAGTATATTCAATTACCGGACAACAGGTATTGAGGCAAGATTATGGTTATACTTCAAATGGTACAACCACCTTAACAATAAATGGCACTGACCTGACGCCTGGTATTTACTTCTACACTGTAACCACCAGCGAAAGCAAGGTAACACACAAAATGATTGTTGAATAATACTATAAGTATATTTTCAGGCAAATTGCCTGCAGATAAAAAATAAAAAAGGTGCCCGGATATTCGGGCACCTTTTTTATTTTTCAAGCGTTTTTATTTGGTATTAACGTTCACTTCGGAGTTCTTCATCAAGAACCTCAAAATAATACCTTTGCACAAATTTCAACCAAAATCTAATGGATCAAATCTTTTCAAAAGCATTTCTTTTCAAATTCCTGAAATTTGGACTGGTAGGATTTACAGGTGTTTTTGTTGATTTTGGGATTACCTGGTTCACCAAAGAAAAACTGCATATTCAAAAATATGTTGCAAACGCAATTGGCTTTAGCTCAGCAGCATCAACAAATTATTATTTAAATCGCATATGGACTTTTGAAAGCACCAATCCGCGGGTGATGGTTGAATATACTGAGTTTCTCATCATTTCATTAATTGGCTTGGGGATAAATACACTGGTATTGTGGTTGCTTGTAAGCAGGTTTAAAATGAACTTCTATTTTGCTAAAATATTTGCAATTCTTGTGGTAACCGTCTGGAATTTTTTCGCAAATGCATTTATTACTTTCAATCCTGAAAGGACTTTCTTTATTTATTAGTTCGAGATTTTTGCAAAGGTCAATGTTCAGTGCGATAGGAGAAATGCCTGTTGTGTTGTAATTATGTCCTGCTATGTATGCTTTGTAAAAATTGTCTGGCTGCGGTCGGGGCCAACAGAAACAATCCCAATAGGTACATTTAACTGTTTTTCAATATAGGCCACATATTTTTTTAATGCCTGGGGGAATTGTTCATAATCCTCAATACTGTCAAGCTCAGATTTCCATCCATCCAATGTTTCATATTCAGGAATAATCTCTGTGTTTACACTATCAAAAGGTATTTCATCCGAACTTTTACCATTGTAATTATATGCAGTAGCCACTTTTACCTGGTCGAACAGGTTTAGCACATCGGCTTTCATCATCATCATTTCTGTTACCCCATTTAACATGATTGCATACCTGAGTGCCGGGAGATCAATCCATCCACATCTTCGGGGCCTGCCGGTTGTTGAACCATATTCACGACCGATATCTCTCAGTTGCTGCCCATTATTGTCGAAAAGCTCAGTAGGAAAAGGTCCGCTACCAACACGTGTACAATATGCTTTAAATATTCCAAATACCTTACCTATCCTCGCAGGTGCAATGCCTAATCCAATGCAGGTTCCGGCAGTGGTTGTATTCGAAGAAGTTACATAAGGATAACTGCCAAAATCAATATCCAGCATCGTGCCCTGTGCACCTTCGGCTAAAACACGCTGCCCATTATCTAACGCTTTATTCAGGTAATATTCGCTATTTATTTTTTTCAATCCCCGAACAACCTCCAATGCTTCCATCCATGCTTTTTCATATTCGGGAAAAGACAGGCCGTCAATCGTCAGCAATTCATATGATGGATCATATTGAATGATGGTTTTCAGGTGTCGCTTTCGGGCTTCCTGGTACTTAGTATCAAAATCGCTATTTTCGATGTTCCCAATACGCAATCCGTTGCGGCTGATTTTGTCGGTATAAGTCGGCCCGATTCCTTTTAAAGTTGAACCAATTTTTTTATTTCCCTTGGCTTTTTCAAAAACCGTGTCAAGCAAACGATGTGTTGGTAATATTAAGTGGGCTTTTTTAGAGATCAATAAATTATCGCTTACTTCAATGTCTCCACCTTTAAGGTTTTCAATTTCTTTTTTAATAACAAATGGATCGATGATCACTCCATTGCCCACAACATTGGTAGTGTTTTTATTGAATATACCAGAAGGAATAGTGTGTAAAACAAATTTTTTATTGTCGAATTCAATGGTATGCCCGGCATTTGGCCCCCCCTGAAAACGGGCAATGATATCATATTTTGGTGTTAAAACATCAACAATTTTGCCTTTACCTTCGTCGCCCCATTGCAGGCCCAGTAATACATCAACTTTCATGATGGACTTTACATTAAAAAACCCTGTATTTCAGGGTTTAGTTCGCTAACAAATTTAGAAAAATAACAGGGCTACAAGAAAAGTAATTATCAATTTTTACTAACTTCTTTTTTATCTCCTGAATGGTTTTTGCACTTGCCATAAAAGGTGAGCGAATGGTAAGTAACATTAACACCAAGTAATTCTTCAACTGATTTCTGAATTTCCTGGATTCGGGGGTCACAGAATTCGAGAACATGCCCATCTTCAATACAAACAAAATGATCATGCTGTTTAAATTTGAATGAACGTTCGAATTGTGCACAATTGTTACCAAACTGGTGCTTGGTTACCAGGTTGCAGTCGAGAAGAAGTTCGATAGTATTGTATAATGTTGCCCGGCTTACCCTGTATTTATTGTTCTTCATTCTAATGTAAAGGGTTTCTATATCAAAATGGCCATCAGTGGCATATATCTCCCTTAATATAGTGTAGCGTTCCGGCGTTTTCCGGTGGCCTCTCGATTCGAGATATTCGGTGAAGATTTTTTTTACGGATTCAAACGTATCTTTTTTATTGTTCGACTTCATAATACTGCATCACATTTGAGGGGTAAAAGTACGAATAATTTATTTTTATATGGTTTAAATCTAAATAAAAAAAGTCTGTCAATCAAGGATTGATGAATTCATGCCAATTATGAAAAATTGTCAAGGCGTGTAACTTTGATAATTTCTTTTGTTTTTTTCATTTTCTGGATCAGTTGATTTAACTTTTCCGTACTGCTAACATAAAGTGTCAGGCTTAAATCAATCAAGCCTTCGGTACTTTCAAGATTGAAAGAGCGAATATTCATTTTAAAATCAATAGCGATCATTTCAGTTATTTGCTTAATAAAACCTACTTTATCAGTGGCTTTTATTTTAAGCCCCGCCAGAAATGTGATATCCTCTTTTTGTTTCCATTTGGCTTTGATAATGTTTTTACCGTATTGTGACATCAACCTGATTGCAACATTGCAGGCGGTTTTATGTATCTGAATGGGTTCGTTTGGAAAAATAAGTCCAATTACATTGTCGCCGGGAATGGGATTGCAACACTTCGACACTGAATATTCAAGCGGGTTAAAATCATCATCGCCTCCGTTTTCCTTTGTTAGAATTTCGGTTTCAATTTCTTTTTCATTCGGTTTTTTATCAATGTTAACAGGAGTCTTTGGCCTGACAAAAGGAAACCGGATATTTCGCATCCAGCTGACTAAGGAGTCCTGCGGTTGCAATATTTCTTTTACGGTTTTTATACCGATCTTGTCGTTTGCGATGTAATAGTATAAGTCGACAAGGCCGCTTAATTTATTGGCATTTATCAGTTTATTGATGTTGGGTCTCGAGTTATCCAGTTTTAATTGTTTAAAATAACCTTCCAGTTTTTCCTGCCCTGCTGTGCGATAAGATTTTCTTTCGTTTCTGAGTGCGTTTTTTATGCGGGATTTGGCACGTGCAGTAACTACATACTTAAACCAGTCTTCGTTGGGTTGCTGTATTCGTGAGGTGATAACTTCAGCCTGATCGCCTGATTTTAATACGGCATCAACAGGTAAAAGGCGGTGGTTTACGTTTGCGCCGATGCAATGGTTCCCCAGGTCGGTGTGGATTGAATAGGCAAAATCGAGTACAGTGGCACTGGAAGGCAGGTTAATCATTTCACCTTTAGGTGTAAAAACCACTATTTCTTCCGAAAATAAATTCTTTTTAAAGTCATTGATAAAAGCAATTGCTTCTTCGTCACTTTCGGTAAGCAATTCTTTGGTTTTGTTTAACCATTCATCAAGGCCGGCATCAACATTGTCCTGGTTTTTGTATTTCCAGTAAGCAGCATATCCACGCTCGGCAATTTCATCCATTCGTTTGCTTCGGATGTGCACATCTACCCAGTTACCTTGATTCCCCATAACTGTAGTATGAATTGCTTCATAACCATTTGCCTTTGGGGTGCTTATCCAGTCGTGTAATCGTTTATTGTTTGGTTTGTAAATGCTAGTTATCATCGAATAGGCTGCCCAACATGCCAGTCTTTCTTTTTCAGGTCCTGTATCTAATATCACATCTACACTATACGAATCATAAACTTCCTCAAAAGGAATTTCGTTTGTGCGCATTTTTTGCCAGATGGAAAAAGTTGTTTTTTCGTTGTATTTGATCGCAAAATCAGGGTATTGCTTTTTTAGTTCTTTATTAACGGGTTTAATAAATTCGTTAAAGAACTCAATATGCTGTGTTTTTTGAGCGGTTAGCCTTTCTCTTATGTCCCTGTAAATCTGAGGTTGTGAATATTTAAACGAAAGTTCTTCAAGTTCACTTTTTATAGCAAACAAACCCAGGCGATAGGCCAGCGGTGCATAAATGTAAAGCGTTTCAGAAGCGATTTTTAGCTGTTTTTCGCGAGGCATCACGTCCAGTGTGCGCATATTGTGCAGACGGTCGGCAAGTTTAACAAGGATGACCCTGACATCCTCCGACAAAGTGTAAAGTATTTTTTTAAGCGTTTCTGCCTGTGCAGTTGAGGAAGTATCCGAAATTTCATCAATTTTGGTCAGCCCGTCAATTATCCTTGCCACTTCGTTGCCAAACATACCCTGAACATCAGAAATTCGCAGATCAGTATCTTCAACGGTATCGTGAAGTAAAGCAGCTATAATAGAGGTACGCCCAAGTCCGATTTCACCTGCTGCAATTGTAGCTACTTCTAAAGGATGGATTATAAACGGTTCTCCGGTTTTTCGCCGCATATCTTTATGCGAATCAGCAGCTATTCGAAAAGCCTTGCGTACCATCCACCGATCAAGGGTCTCTTTCCGGGTATTCCATATCTCGATAAGGCGACGATACCGCCTTATTATATCTAACCTCTCTTGTTCTCGGTCCGGATTTTTCATAAAACTTTCTAGCACAACCTACAAAATTAAAGAAAACATAACACCTGTAGCATTATTAAAGGGATTTGATTGCAGTTTATGTTTATCTATTTTTGGTACTACTACAATTTTAGTAGAGCATTGATAAATGCGATAATAGTTAAATGCTTAATTGCGATAATGATTGAATGCTTAAATGCGATAATAAGAATATTTTCTTGGATGTAAAAACCCATTATGTGTTATACAAAAAGTTTATTATTAAAGTTTTAGTTGTTATAAAACATTATAGCATTGTAAAATTTTAGCATTTTATCATTATAAATAAACTTATTCGTAGAACCATAAAATAATTATTTACCCTCATATCCGCCGAAGCGAACGTATAGGAAGATTAGGAGGATTAAAATAACAGTAAAACCTCAATTTTGATTTTAGAGACCCAAATATTATTTTTTGATTTAATCATGCATGGCATCGGTTTTGCATAAATTAGTAGTTTTGAAAATCATTGGTAGGATAGAATGAGGAAAGTATTATTAAGCCTATTTTTTAGCATTTCATTCGTTGGACTCACTTTTGCCACACATCAGCGTGCCGCTGAAATTATGTACAAACATATTGAAGGGCTCACTTTTGAATTTACAATCATCATGTACACAAAAACTTCAAGTCCGGCCGACGATACGCGTACCTATATGCCTATTTACTGGGGGGATGGCACAGCTGATGAAATAATACGCGAGCAATGGTTTCCGATTCCTCCTGACATTGACGATATTTCTTACAATCTTTATAGAGGCAGGCATACTTATCCGGCGCCGGGTTATTACCTGATATCGGTTGAAGATCCCAACCGAAACGGAGGAGTTATCAATATCCCGAACTCTATTAACGTACCCATCTATGTAGAAAGTGAAATTGTAATTAATCCTTTTTTAGGGGTGAATAATTCCGTTCAACTGCTTAGCCCACCGATAGATAAAGGGTGCGCCGGAAAACCTTTTATTCACAATCCGGCAGCCTATGATATTGATGGTGATAGTTTATCGTATCACTTAGTGGTTTGTAAAGGGGCTGCCGGTTATGATATTCCGGGTTACAACTATCCAAATTTTCATGACACGACAAAAATTTTCAAAATAGATAATAACACTGGGGACATCATCTGGGATTATCCCATTATACAGGGCGAATACAATGTTGCCTTTGTTGTTACCGAATGGAGGCATGGTATTAAGATAGGGTCGGTTAGAAGGGATATGCAAATAGAAATAGTTGCCTGCGACCATGAACCACCCGAAATACATTCAATTGATGATACTTGTGTTATTGCTGGTGATTTTCTGGAGTTTGATGTTACTGCCATTGATCCGGATGGATTGAATGTAGAATTAACGGCTTTTGGCGGGCCTTTTGAACACTTTCAGGATTCGGCTTATATTTTCCCCGACCCGGCAACAGGAGGTGATACTGTGGTTACAACTTTCAAGTGGCCGACAAGTTGTTTCAATGTTCGATTAGAACCCTATACCGCTGTTTTTAAAGCGCGTGATGATGGATCACCCGTAAATCTTGTGAATTATAAAACGGTCTTTATCAAGGTTAATGCACCTGCCCCCGAAAATTTGCAAACTGAAGCGCTTGGAAATGGGATTAATCTCAGCTGGAAAAAAAGCATATGTGAAAACGCCATTGGTTATAAAATTTACCGCAGGAGCGGCGAATCGGGTTGGACACCCGGATATTGTGAGAATGGTGTTCCTGCTTATACCGGATTTAAACTTATTCAGAAAATAGACGATATAAATACAACTGAATTCAGGGATGAAAATTTTAATATTGGCCTTGTTCATGGCATTAACTATTGTTACAGGCTTACTGCCTATTTTATTGATGAAGCCGAAAGTATGGCATCAAACGAATCATGTGCCTATTTAAAAAGAGATGTGCCAATAATTACCCATGTTAGCAACGATAGTACAAACTTAACGGCAGGGAATGTGCTGGTTATCTGGTCGAAACCCATTGAGTTGGATACAATTCAATACCCTGGCCCGTACATATACCTTTTATACCGTAGCAATAACCTGCAATGGACATCACCTGAGTTAATAGCTGAATTCAATAGTTTGAATGATACAATTTACCTGGATACCGATGTGAACCTCAACACTCATCAAGGGCCTTACAGCTACCGGGTTGACCTTGAAAGCCTGACTGTTGGTTACATAGGTGCTTCGCAGCGTGCGTCCTCAGTATTTATACAACTATCTCCTACTGATGAAGAAATTAGGTTAGAATGGTTCCCGGTTGTTCCTTGGAATAATGAGCGGTTTATAATTTACCGGAAAGGCCCGTCTGAAAATGATTATGATTCGCTGGATGTTACCAATCTACAGTTTTACAGAGACCTGAATCTCGAAAATGAACAGGAATATTGTTATTATATAAAAACAATCGGCCATTATTCATTAGCCGGATTGATTGATCCGATCATTAACTTTTCACAGCTTGCCTGTGATGAACCAATTGATAACCGTCCTCCTTGCAGGCCTTTACTTGCGATCGACACAACTTATTGCGCTGAAGTTGAAAATGTACTGAAAATGATTATACCGATTGATACCTGCGACAGGTATGATACTTGTGATTGTGATGCGGAGCGGTATGATGTTTATTACAAGCCAACATCAGATGGGGAATTTGAATTTATTGGTTCGGCAGATTACCTTTTTAATGATACAGTTTATTTTACTCATAATAATATGCCTTTTGTGGTGGGTTGCTATTATGTTACTGCTGTTGACGATATGGGGAATGTAAGTGAAATCAGTAATATTGTTTGTGTTGAAGTTTGTCCTGATTATGAACTGCCAAACGTATTTACGCCCAATAATGACAGTTATAATGATTACCTGGTGCCAATTGGTACAATTGATAATAGTACGCTGGCTAATCCCAATGTTGAAAGTGTTGACATGACTATTTTTAACCGCTGGGGAAAGATTATGTACACCACCAGAGATCCCCTGATCTTATGGGATGGAAAGAACCAGAAAAATAATCAGGATTGTGCTTCGGGTGTTTATTTTTATACCTGCGATGTTCATGTTATAACTTTAGATGGTATACAAACATTTAACCTGAAAGGTTCAATTACAATATACCGGGGGAATTAGTTTGGATTCTCCAGTCTTCAGTCTCCAGTCTTCAGTCCTCAGTATCTAGTATCCAGCACCCAGTTACCAGCATCAAGTCGCCAGCATCAAAAAAAGCCACCCCAAAACTGAGATGGCTTTTTTATGTAGTCGTTTGGCGACTATTTTTCACGGAAGATAGTCGCCTAACGACTTAATACGATTAAAAATTAAACAAGTCCATCAGGTCAACAACACGGGCTGAGTAACCCCATTCGTTGTCGTACCACGAAAGTACTTTAACTGTTTTTCCCTGCACCATCACGCTGTCTGCATCAAAAATGGATGAATGCGGGTTATGGATTATGTCAACTGAAACAATAGGATCTTCGGTATATTCCAAAATTCCTTTCATCGGACCTTCTGCTGCTTCTTTCATCGCTGCACAAATCTCATCCTTGGTGGCTTCTGTTTTCAGGTTTGCAACCAGGTCAACAAGCGAACCGGTTGGGGTTGGTATACGAATGGCCATCCCGTCCATTTTACCGGCAAGATCGGGAATAACTTTACCAACAGCTTTTGCTGCTCCGGTGGTTGTAGGAATTTGAGATACAGCCGCAGACCGTGCTCTTCTGAGATCGGAGTGAGGAGCATCAAGTATTCGCTGGTCATTTGTATAAGCGTGGATGGTTGTCATAAAACCATTTTCAATACCAAACCTGTCGTTAAGAACCTTTGCAACCGGTGCAAGGCAGTTTGTGGTACATGATGCATTGGAAACACACTGGTCTTCGTCGCGAAGTTCATTATCATTTACTCCTAAAACGATCATTCGATCAATCGCATCCTTGGACGGTACTGTTAATACCACCTTTTTGGCTCCGTTTTTCAGGTGATCGCCATAACCACCTTTATTGCTTTCCTTTTGGCGGAAAATACCTGTAGCTTCAACAACCACATCGGGTATTACTGCCCACTTTATTTCAATGGGTAAATGCTCTGCATAAACAGGAATTTCTTTTCCGTTTATAATTAAATTGCTATCGTTATGGGATACATCACCATCGAATTTGCCCTGAGTTGAATCATACTTCAGAAGGTGGGCGAGGGTTTTGGTATCGGTAAGGTCGTTTATACCTACAATTTCCATGTTATCCCTTTCCATGGCAATCTTGAATACGTTCCTTCCAATTCGTCCAAAACCATTGATTCCAATCTTAATCTTAGTCATTTTTTATCGTTTTTAAATTAAACATGATATTCTCTTATTTTTCAACTTTAACCCTATCTTTGTTGGGTATCTGTATTTTGCAATGCCAAAAGTATAATAAAAACTTTTTAGAAAAGCACCATTAAATTTTTGTATGGAAGAAAAATTCATATCAAAAGCCCTTGAGGCAAATCTTGCTGAAACACGATATAAGGATATAAATATACCTGCTGAATATCAGTCGTTTATTAGCCTATCAAAAAAGTATTACGGCATCAACAAACGTGCAAACGATTGCGTTATTGAATTTCAACATCCTTTTTCAAATAAAAAATTTGTTGCTGAAGAACTCAGAGGTATTTTATTAACCGATTACTGGTTTTATATCGGGTTGGATGATCCGGAAAAAACCTTTAAAGTACCGCTTAGTCTGATGCGGAGCCTGTTGCTATCCGACAGCGATAGTGATTTGCATATCATGATCATCAGGACCCTGCTTGAATTCACACAGAAGCTCGCAAAAGAAACCAGTAATTTTAAAAGCACACTCTCTTACTGTTGCGATTCAATGCAGATCGGCTTTAAAAATGACTCTTACAGTTTTATCCTGGCCGGAGGATATTTCAAGCGTTATTTAAAAGATGTTTTGGCACTGGGATATTTTGATGATGAAATACTACAAATCAGCAAATCAATTTACCTTGAAAGCATTCGCTTTTGGGAAACCGATTCGTCCGTTGAAATGTGGTTGAACGAGAAAAAAGACATACTAAAAACTCAACCCGGCTTAATTCGTGAACAAATTGGAAAAATCTGGTTCAACCAATTGATCGGAAAAATAGAACAAATAAATGATTGGAATGAATTAATTACAGAAATACCTGATTTTAATCAGATCGCAGAGCGGTTTAAAGATACGATCAGTCTTTTTTCAACTTTTATTGAGAAGTTTTATTTCATTTTTTATTTGCTCCGTTTGCAGGGTATGATTCATCATCGGGAGCGCTTGATCTGGCAGTTGAATAGTATGCTGATTCATACAATAGGTGAGCTCAAACCGGCGGAACTAAAACCATTTGTAAAACAGATTTTTGAGTTTGCAGAAGAGCTTGGTGAAGAACACACTTCTTCTGTTTTGGATATGTTTCTTACACTGGGTAAAAAAATAATTGACCTTTCCAGAGTAAACAATATCGATCTGACGAACTATTTCGAAAACAAGCTTATTAATTTTGGGTTTGAAACACCGGGCGTGGTTTATGTTAACGAAGACTGGCAATTAGCCGTTAACAACAATCATCTTAAAAACATAAGGGTGTGGCTTCAACTGATCGAATATTCCAGTTCCGACATGGAAAGATTGCTTTCTGCGCTCATTGTAAACCTGCAACTGGGAGGTATATTTATCAGCGATACTGATTTGTTTCAACGTGAGATCACAAGTATCCTTAACTCAAATATTGCTCCGTATTATAAAAAGGTAAAACAACTCACACGTATTTTCCCGGTATATTTTAACGAAATTGGAGCTGAAGGAGAGATCAGGAAGGTGACAACTACGATGGATGAGATTTCCCACCGAAAGGATATGCTCATTCACTTTTTACGTAAACAGGTCCATACCGAAAGCAACAACACCCTTATTGATCTTGCACGGCGCGTATTCAGATTCTGGTATGATGGTAAACTGGAGAATTTGAAAGATGCATTACCTCAAAATGTTTATACTTCGATTGATAAGGACAGTGAGTGGTTTGCCCCTATCCATCAAATGGTGGTAAACATGTGCAATTTATCGGGTAAAACGCCTGATGAGCTGATTTCATTGAATGAAGATGAATTTGAAGAATTGATCGGGCGAATTTCGGAAAACAATATTCGTGATGAAGAAAGATTAAGAGACATCAGGCGTTTATATGCTTTTTTAAAAGAAAAGTATTCATTTGAATCGGTTGATATCAGTGATCTGCTTCACCGGTATTCATTTATCGAGGATGCTGAGATTACAAAGCTTGCAAACGCACTTGAAAACGACAATTTTGAAACTTCCCTGAAATTGATCTATGAATTCATGAACAGGCTGAAGAAAATCATTTTTAATCCAAAGCCCAGTCAGAGTTGGGAAAACATATATCACAAACGGCATATTGCCATTGGAATCCCATCAATGTATGGGATATATCGTGAACCAAAGTTTGAGGCGCTTGGTTTAACTTTTCGTCTTGAGAATGTAGCCACACGATTGATGGAAAAAGTAGTTGACAGTGTTAACCTCAACTATATTTCGGCCAAAACCCTGAATGATATCTATTTTATTCTGGACTATTTCAGGGAAGGACTCGAACTGGATGGAATTACTAACCAAAGCTTTAATGCCAACCTGTTGATGCTGAAATACAGCCTTCAATCTCAAAGTTTCTCTTTTGAACAATACATCAACATATTCCAGTTTATTGCCGAAGATGTAAAACGTATTATTGTTAGATACTTCCTGAAAACATATGAAATCCCTCTTCAAATTGTTATTCCACAGTTGTTCGACCCGCAAAACAAATTGACTGAGAAAGAAAAAGTAAACCTGATAAATAAAACATCTGAACAATTCTATCGGGATGTTATTGCCGAAGCCTTTTTGATGCAACCGCTTGATAATTTCGTTAACCGGATTTTAGAATCACTGCGGAAAATGGCAGATTCGCTACCATCACACATGATCAACGAAGTGATGTCATATAATTCTGACCTTATCATTACACGTTTGCGAAAACAAAACCCACTTGTAGATAACCAGGTATTTTTGGGGTCAAAAGCATATCACCTGAAAAACCTCAGGGTGGCAGGCTTTCCAATTCCCCCGGGTTTTATTCTCACCACTGAAGTTTTCAGACGTCATCAGGCTATTTTGGGCCATGATGAACTTAGAAAAGAAATGCACAGGCTGATCAGGTCACATTTGCATCTTGTTGAAAAGTCATCAGGCAGGCAATTTGGTAATCCTCAGAATCTGCTCTTGTTATCTGTTCGCTCAGGGGCTGCCATTTCAATGCCGGGAGCCATGGATACCTTTCTTAATGTTGGAATGAATGATGAGATTACCGAACAATTGAGTAAAATGTCCGGATTTGCATGGACCGCCTGGGATTCCTACCGGAGACTGTTACAAAGCTGGGGAATGGCTTATGGCCTTAACAGGGACATTTTTGATGACTTGATTACACATTTTAAAAGTAAGTATAAGGTAAGCCAGAAAATGGATTTCAGCCCAAAAGCCATGAAAGAGATAGCCCTGACTTATAAAATGAGATTGAGTGAAAACAATGTTGTTTTCGAAGAAGATTTATTTAAGCAATTGATCAGATCGATAAACTTTGTGCTGGGGTCATGGTCATCCGAACGAGCAAAAGCTTACCGCGAGCACCTTGAAATAGCTGATGAATGGGGTACTGCGGTAATTGTACAGAGGATGGTGTTTGGTAACCTTGGAAAATCTTCAGGTACAGGGGTTGTCTTTACACAAAACCCGAAAAAGAAACAGCAGGGTGTGAATCTATATGGCGATTTTACAATGTGCAGCCAGGGCGAAGATATTGTTGCAGGACTGGTAAAACCATTACCTGTTAGTAAAAGTCAAAAAAATGCAGAACATGAATATGAAGAATCTCTCGAAGAAAAATACCCAGAAATATACAAGCGAATTGAACAAATTTCAATTGACCTTATTGAGGAACACGGGTATTCTCCACAGGAGATTGAGTTTACCTTCGAATCAGAATCTCCCGATGACCTTTATATCTTACAAACACGCGACCTTGATATGGCTAAGCATCAGGCAGTGAATGTGTTCAGTACGCCAATTGATAAGATGTCCTTAGCCGGACGAGGAATTGGTGTGGGAGGAAGCGCCATAAATGGTAAAGTTGCTTTTGATGAAAATGACATAAACCGGTTACGTAAGAAATATAAGGATGAACCAATTATTCTGGTAAGGCCCGATACTGTTCCCGATGATATCGGGATGATCTTTGAAACAGATGGTTTATTAACTGCAAAAGGTGGCGCAACTTCTCATGCAGCAGTTACTGCAGTAAGGTTGGGAAAAACGGCGGTTGTAAATTGTACCAGCCTAGAGGTGGATGATGTTGAGAAGCAATGCAAGCTGAATAAATACATCTTTAAACCCGGCGATTTAATTTCTATTGATGGCTATACCGGCAGTGTTTACAAAGGAAATTATCCAATCGAAGTAGGCCAGAGTTATTCCGAATTCAGGTTTTAACAAATTACGGACATAATATTTTATAGGCTAAATAGTGTTTTACATTTATATCTGTCTAAAGTCCAAAGTTTAAAGCCCAAAGTCAAATGTCTTGATTCTTGGATCTTGTTTCTTGATACTTGTTTATTTAGTCTTCCGTCTCAGGCCTTAGGTCTTCTGTCTTGTGTCTTAGGTCTAATCAAGTGCTTTTTTATACTTTTGCAGGCGAATTAAGAAGCTATACTGAATATTAAGCAATGTCACAAAAACCATCACTTCCAAAAGGCACAAGGGATTTTACGCCCGACGAAATGGCAAAACGGAATTTTATTTTCGACACCATTAATAAGGTCTTTAAAAACTATGGTTATCAGCCTATTGAAACGCCTGCTATGGAAAATCTTTCCACCCTGATGGGAAAATATGGGGAGGAAGGTGACAGGCTTTTGTTTAAAATATTGAACTCGGGCGATTATTTGAAGAATATCGATCAGACAGATGTAACCAACGACAACCTGAGCAAAATTACAACAACAATTTCCGAAAAAGGCTTACGATACGATCTTACTGTTCCATTTGCCCGTTATGTTGTTCAGCATCGTAACGAGATTACATTTCCTTTTAAGCGTTACCAGGTGCAACCGGTCTGGCGCGCCGATCGCCCCCAGAAAGGCCGTTATCGTGAGTTTTACCAGTGTGATGTAGATGTGATTGGTTCTGATTCGCTGTTGAATGAAGTCGAATTGATCAGGGTGATTGATGATATTTTTAAGAGACTGAATATTGACATTGTCATTAAACTGAACAACCGTAAAATATTAACCGGGATTGCTGAAATAATCAATGCACCTGAAAGACTCACAGATATTACGACAGCCATTGATAAGATTGATAAAATAGGAGTTGAAAAGGTTTATGAAGAATTGCGTCAGAAGGGACTGGATGAAGATACTATTGAAATGCTTGAACCTATCATCAACCTGGGAGGTGGTAATTCACAGCGGCTAATCTGCCTGAAAGAAATTATCGGGATTACAAGCGCCGGGTCGCAAGGAATCCAGGAAATGCAATATATCCTTGATTTGACAGAACAATTGGATATTAAGGCAGAAATTAAAATGGAACAGGCACTTGCGCGCGGATTGAATTATTATACCGGGACAATAATTGAAGTGCTGGCAAAAGATGTTACAATTGGAAGTGTATGTGGCGGAGGAAGATATGATGACCTGACAGGTGTTTTTGGTTTGCCCGATGTTTCGGGTGTAGGTGTTTCGTTTGGTGCCGACCGCATTTATGATGTACTTACTGAACTTGACCTTTTTCCGGAACAGGTGCAGGGTTCGGCCGATGTATTGCTTGTTAATTTTGGTGAGCAAGAAGCCAAATTTTGCTTAAAAATTATGGAGGTCATACAAAATTCCGGGATCAGTGCTGAGTTATATCCCAACCCGGCTAAACTGAAAAAACAAATGAAATATGCAAATCAGAAATCTGTTCGTTTTGTTATTTTAATTGGTGAGGAGGAAATCAAGTCAGGACAATATACTTTAAAGGATATGATAACAGGAGACCAGATGAATGGGATGTTGTCAGAATTGATCAATCGGATAAAACAATAACTCTTTTTACTGTGGAAAATAAAACTTATCGGATAAGTCCCGAGAAACTCACATTCAGAACTATTTTTCAAATTCTGAAGGACAAACCAGATATTTTGCTGTCAGTTGAAACCATCGATCGTATTACAAAGTGCCGCGAATATCTTGACAAAAGAACCGAATCGACTATCGAACCGATTTATGGGATCAATACCGGGTTTGGGGCTTTATATGACAAAACCATTTCCAAAACGGATTTAGGAAAGCTGCAGGAAAACCTTGTTAAATCGCATGCCTGTGGTACTGGAGACGAGGTGCCGCCGGAGATCGTTAAATTAATGATTTTTCTTAAAGTTCAATCCTTATCTTATGGACACTCAGGTGTTCAACTCTCTACAGTCCAACGACTGATTGATTTTATTAATGAAGAGGTAATACCGGTTGTTTACGAACTGGGTTCGCTTGGGGCTTCAGGTGATCTTGCTCCACTGGCGCATCTCTCTTTGCCATTAATCGGATTGGGTGAGGTTTATTATCAAGGAAAAAAACAGAAAGCATCATTGGTTTTACAAAAATTGGGATGGGAACCGATCAAACTTAAATCAAAAGAAGGATTGGCTCTGTTGAACGGGACCCAATTTATGAGTGCCTATGGTGTAACTTCACTTTTGAAAATCTTCCGTCTCTCTGAATTGGCTGATATTATCGGTGCGATTTCCTTGGACGCATTTGATGGTCGAATAGAACCTTTTATGGATGAGTTGCAGCAGATCAGACCACATAGAGGTCAGATACAAACCGCAGATAGATTCAGAATGCTATTGAAAGACAGTGAGTTGATCAATCAATTCAAAAAGCATGTTCAGGATCCTTATTCCTTCAGGTGTATTCCCCAGGTACATGGTGCATCAAAGGATACAGTGAATTATGTTGCGACAGTTTTTTCGGCAGAAATAAATGCCGTTACCGATAACCCCACCATCTTCCCCGATCAGGACATCATTGTTTCAGGAGGTAATTTTCATGGACAACCACTTGCCATTGCACTTGATACACTGGCAATCGCAGCTGCAGAATGGGGAAATATTGCAGAGAGAAGAACATATCAACTTTTGCACGGGAAACGTGGCTTACCCCCATTCCTCGTTGCGAACCCCGGCTTGAATTCAGGATTCATGATCCCGCAATACACTGCTGCTTCAATTGTAAATCAGAATAAACAATTGTGTACACCATCTTCGGTTGATTCAATCGAATCGTCGCAAGGGCAGGAAGATCATGTGAGCATGGGCGCAAATTCAGCAACAAAAGCCTTTAAAGTGGTTATAAACCTGGAAAGGATACTGGCGATAGAATTATTCAATGCTGCACAGGCACTCGATTTCAGAAGGCCTAAAAAGTCCTCACCTCTCATTGAAGATTTTGTTAAGAAATATCGACAAGTAGTTCCTTTTGTAAGTGAAGATATTGTGATGTATGATGAGATAGAACACTCCATCAGGTTTTTACAACAAGTTCAGTACGATTTGCCGGATGCATTAACTCCCGAGGTGTAATTCAATCCTCAAACAATAAAAAATATGGCTTTTTAATCTCATCCGACAATTGAGAAATACTAATGTATTTGCTTAAGCGACGGTGTTCCCTTCCATCAAAAAAGATTAACAGGGTTGGATTGCTGAATGAATTGAAACGAGCAGCAATTTCAGGATGCTTTTCCGAGTTAACAAGATGCATCTTCAATTTTGGATAATGCTCATTTACCAATTCAGCCACTTTTGGCCTTAAACTTAGGCAGGGAGCACAACTGTCGTTATAAAAGTAAAGTAAAGCAGCAATATTTTCGCGGATCAGCTGTTCAGCTTTTTCTACAGTTTCAATTTCATTTGAGTACATTGATAATAAATTTTTGCGGGCAAAAATAATAAGATAAGCAAAAGGATAAATTGTTTAAGAAAGCAGATCGATAATTTAGAATGTAAATAATATAATTAAGGGGGGTTTTTAATTAAATTCGCCCCTTGTTTTGCATTAAAAGACCTTTGCAAAACTTCAAAAAACTGTCATTCTGAACGAAGTGAAGAATCTTTACACTGTGCGAGTCAAGTATATAAAGATCCTTCTCCGCCGGCTGGCGGATCAGGATGACAAAATAGGCAATTTGCAAAGGTTTCACATTTAAATAATAGTTTAATGACATTGCTAGTTAAAGGTTCAGGACTGACCATTGAAGATGTAGTAAATGTAGCCCGACGTCACGAAAAGGTTTCGCTCGACAGTGATGCTTTAAAGCGCATGAATAAGTGCCGGGCCATGGTGGAAAAAAAGATTGATGCCCGGGAAATCATGTACGGTGTTAACACCGGAATTGGCGAGTTTTCGGAGATGGTGCTGGACGATGACCAGGTAAGGGATTTTCAAAAGTACTTAATCTATAATCATGCTGCAGGAATAGGAGAAGCCATGCCATTGGACCATGTTAGGGCTGCCATGCTGGGCCGGATCAACGTTCATGCACATGGAAACTCAGGCGTTCGGCCTATAATTACACAAACCCTGGTCGAAATGCTGAACAAAGGTGTTACACCATATGTTTGCGAAAAAGGTTCAGTCGGAGCATCGGGAGATTTGGCACCGATGTCGCAAATTGCTTTGTTGATGCTGGGAGAAGGTAAAGCTTTCTATCAAAATGAATTGGTCGAAGGAAAGGAAGCCATGGATAAGGCAGGGATTGAAATACCCGGCCTTGAAGCCCGTGATGGACTGGCCGTGATCAACGGTTCCAACGTGCTTACTGCCATGAGTGCACTCTTTTTATTCGATGCCAGCAATTGGCTTAAACAGGCTGAAATTGCTGCCGCTATGTCGCTTGAAGCACTCAAAGCAAATATGGGGCCATACACTGCTAAACTGCATGAAGTAAGGGGGTTTGCGGGCGCTGTCAGATCGGCCAAAGCCATCGGTAAATTGATTAAAGGAGGCGACCTGAAATCTGGTAAAATAAAACATAAGGTACAGGATGCCTATTCTATGCGTTCTACGCCGCAGGTGATTGGTACAGCACACGATGCATTGGCTTATGCCCGATCGCAGGTTGAAATAGAATTAAATGGAGTAGGGGATAATCCTATCTTTTTCCCTGATGAGAACATACAATTATCAGGTGCCAATTTCCAGGGGTCGCCCATTGCATTGCCGATGGATATGGCAGGAACTGCAATAACCATGGTTTCTGTACTTTCGGAAAGAAGAATGAACCGTTTAAACAATCCTGCATTAAGTGCCGGATTGCCTGCGTTTCTTACAAAGGGTGCAGGTATGTTTTCAGGAATGATGTTGAGCCAATATACAGCGGATATGCTAATTGTTGAACAGCGTATTTTGTCGGCGCCGGCATCAATACAGTCCATTCCTGCTGCAGCCGATCAGGAAGATTTTGTTTCCATGGGAATGAATACTGCCCTGAAAAATTTCCAGATACTTGACAATGCCTACGGTATATTAGGTATTGAGTATATGGCTGCCGCACAGGCGCTTGATTTCAGGGATTACCAATTTGGGACAGGTGTTCAGAAAGCACATGAAATTATTCGAAAGCATGTTGAATTCCTTGATGTTGACAGACCATTGTATAAAGATCATAACACCATGAAAAAATTGATAAAATCGTGTGAGATACTGGACGAAGTTGAAAAGATAATAGGCAATATTGGGTAAAAAATAGTAGTGAGAAAAAGGTATAAGGGGAATAGAGGGAATAATGGAAAAGCAAAGTTTTGTAGATTAATTTTACCAACTTTATG